>NZ_JBSFWJ010000097.1:0-16230 GCF_053592695.1 Saccharopolyspora sp. NPDC002578
CACTACCAGTACTACCTGGAAGCTCAGTCAGACCCCCGCCGCACCCGGTCCGATTCGTTTTCGGCCCGTTCCGTGCTGGCAGAAAGAAATCTACAGGACCTCCACAGCCCCTTGAACACCACCCCCCTCCAATAGCGAAATCGCAGGTCACGGCGGGTGAACGGCGGGTGTCTCCCGTTTTGGCGGCGCTCACACCTTCGGGGCGATCTGCGCGCGAAGTGACCGCATCCGGGGTTCGGAGCCCTCCTTCTTACGAGACCGGCCGACCCGGTCGATCCGCAGCGCCCCGTTCAGGAGGAGTCATGACCGCTCCGGCCGCCCCGCACCCGATCCTGCTGCCCGCCGCCACCGATCCCTACCTCGTGCCGGACGGCCGGGCGATCGCCCCGAGCTCGCGCACCGAACTCGCGAACTCCTCCGCCGCCCCGGCGGACCGCACCTCGGGCGCGCTGGCCGGGGTGCTCGGCGCACCCGTCATCGACGTCCTGCTCGGACGCCGCCCGCTGAGCCAGATCAAATCCCGGGTGTCGCCGAGCGTGCACGGCCTGCTCAAGTCCGGCTCCGTGCGGCGGCTGCTGCACGAACCGCAGCAACGGCTGCTGTCGATGCACGCGTGCGCGATCAGCCCGGACCTGGTCGAGGGATGCGCGGTCATCGCCTCCCGAATCCGCACTCGCGCGCTCGTGCTGCGCTGGGAACGCAGTGACGGAGGCTGGTCGTGCACCTTCCTGTCCGTCGTCTGAACCGTCCGGCGCTCGAACACGACATCGCCCCGCACTCCTCGTGGAGTGCGGGGCGATGGGGGAACGCGGCGGGCGGGGCCTCAGTGCCGCTTGTGCTTCTTGGCCTCTTCCCGCGCAGCGGCACGGCGCTGCCGCCGGGTGCCGCCGTTGTCGTCGCCACCGTTGTCCTCGGTGCTGGTCTGCACCTCACCGGACTCGGCCGGACCGGAGTAGTTCAGCCGCGGGCGCTGCGGCGGGGTGAGTCCCTGACCGCCGAACGCCGGCGGAGCGCCGTCACCACCGACCGTGCCGCCGCCGAGCTGGCTCATCGCCGGGCCTGCGGAGCGGGAACGCTTGGAACGGGGCTGCGCCTCCGCACCCGAGGCCGCCTGCCCGCCCGCGCCGGCCTGCTGGCGCTGCTGGGCGGCCGAACGCGGCACGGCGGGCTGCACGTCCGTCGGGAAGTCCGAACCGTCGGAACGGCTCACCGACACCGGCACCGACGGCTGCTCCGGAGCGGGCTCCGGCTCGGCCGCCTCCACCTGGACGTTGAACAGGAAGCTGATCGACTCTTCCTTCAACGCCTCGAGCATCGCGTGGAACATGTCGAAGCCTTCCCGCCGGTACTCCACCAGCGGGTCGCGCTGCGCCATCGCACGCAGGCCGATGCCTTCCTTCAGGTAGTCCATCTCGTAGAGGTGCTCGCGCCACTTGCGGTCGAGCACGCTGAGCACCACCCGGCGCTCCAGCTCCCGCATGGCGCCCGTGCCGACCTTGCCGTCGACCTCGGCCTCGCGCCGGTCGTAGGCGTCCCAGCCGTCGTTGAGCACGGCCTCCTGGAGGCTCTCCTTGCTCACGTCGTCCTCGTCCTCGACCAGCTCCTCCCAGTCCAGCTGAACCGGGTAGAGGCCCTTCAGGGCCGTCCAGAGCTTCTCGAAGTCCCAGTCCTCGGCGTAGCCCTCGGAGGTGGCGCCGTTGACGTACGCGGCGGTCACGTCCTTGATCATGTGCCGGACCTGCTCGCGCAGGTCCTCACCTTCCAGGACCCGGCGGCGCTCGGTGTAGATCACCGAACGCTGCTGGTTCATGACCTCGTCGTACTTGAGGACGTTCTTGCGGATCTCCATGTTCTGCTGCTCGACCTGGGTCTGAGCGCTGCGGATCGCCTTGGTGACCATGCCGTTCTCGATCGGCACGTCGTCGGGCACCTTCAGCCGCGTCATGACGGTCTCGACCATGGCGGCGTTGAACCGGCGCATCAGCTCGTCGCCCAGCGACAGGTAGAAGCGGGACTCACCGGGGTCGCCCTGCCGCCCGGACCGGCCGCGCAGCTGGTTGTCGATGCGCCGCGACTCGTGCCGCTCGGTGCCGAGCACGTACAGGCCGCCGGCCTCGCGAACGCTCTCGGCCTCCGCCTTGACCTGGGTCTTGACCTTGTCGACGACGCCCGGCCACTCCGCCTCGTACTGCTCGCGGTGCTGCACCGGGTCCAGGCCGCGGCGCCGCAGCTCGGCGTCGGCGATGTGGTCGACGTTGCCGCCGAGCACGATGTCGGTACCGCGACCGGCCATGTTCGTGGCGACCGTGACGGAGCCCTTGCGCCCGGCCTCGGCGATGATCCCGGCTTCCGATTCGTGGTGCTTGGCGTTGAGGACGCTGTGCGGCACGCCCTTCTTCGTCAGCAGCTTCGCCAGGTACTCGGAGCGCTCCACGCTGGTCGTGCCGACCAGCACCGGCTGACCGGAGCGGTGCTTCTCCTCGATGTCCTCGGCGACGGCCTCGAACTTCGCGGCCTCGCTCTTGTAGACCAGGTCGGGCTGGTCCTTGCGGGCCATCGGCTCGTTCGTCGGGATGCTGACGACGCCGAGCTTGTAGGTGCCCTGGAACTCGGCGGCCTCGGTCTGGGCCGTACCGGTCATACCGGCGAGCTTCTCGTAGAGGCGGAAGTAGTTCTGCAGCGTGATCGTGGCCAGCGTCTGGTTCTCGGCCTTGATCTCGACGCCTTCCTTGGCCTCGATCGCCTGGTGCATGCCCTCGTTGTAGCGGCGGCCGTGCAGGATTCGGCCGGTGAACTCGTCGACGATGGTGACCTCACCGTCGCGGACGATGTAGTCCTTGTCGCGCTTGTAGAGCTCCTTGGCCTTGAGCGCGTTGTTGAGGTAGCCGACCAGCGGGGTGTTCGCGGCCTCGTAGAGGTTCTCGATGCCCAGCTGGTCCTCGATGATCGTGACGCCGTCCTCGGTGACGCCGACGGTGCGCTTGCGCTCGTCGACCTCGTAGTGGGCGTCCTTGCGCAGCATCGGCGCGAGCCGGGCGAACTCCTGGTACCAGCGCGAGGACTGGTCGGCCGGACCGGAGATGATCAGCGGGGTGCGGGCTTCGTCGATCAGGATCGAGTCGACCTCGTCGACGATGGAGAAGAAGTGCCCGCGCTGCACGCAGTCGGCCAGGCTCCACGCCATGTTGTCGCGCAGGTAGTCGAAGCCGAACTCGTTGTTCGTGCCGTAGGTGATGTCGGCTTCGTAGGCGCCGCGGCGCTGCTCGGGGGTCATGTCGGCGGTGATCGCGCCGACCTCCAGGCCCAGGAAGCGGTGCACCCGGCCCATCCAGTCGGAGTCGCGCTTGGCCAGGTAGTCGTTGACCGTGACCACGTGAACGCCCTTGCCGGCGATGGCGTTGAGGTACGCGGGCAGCACGCAGGTCAGGGTCTTGCCCTCACCGGTGCGCATTTCGGCGATCTGGCCGAGGTGCAGTGCCGCACCACCCATGAGCTGCACGTCGTAGTGCCGCTGCCCGAGCGTGCGGTGCGCGCCCTCGCGGGCGACGGAGAACGCCTCCGGCAGCAGTTCGTCCAGCGATTCGCCGTCGCTGTGGCGGCGCTTGAACTCGTCGGTCTTGGCCCGCAGTTCGGCGTCGGAGAGCGCGACCGCTTCGGCTTCGAGCTCGTTGATGTGCGCCGCGATGGCGCGCAGGCGCTTGAGCGTCTTGCCCTCGCCGGCGCGGAGCAGTCGGGACAGGACCATCCGGTCGACCTCACTAGCTGATCGTGATGCGCCCGTCACGGACGCCTTGTGGTCATCGTATTAGAGCCGGGTTGCCTGGGTGGCGGTTCCGGCGGAGCGTCGGTCGGCACCGGGCCCCGGACGGCGACCGTCCCCCGCGCACACGGTACGCGGGGGACGGTCGGTGGGGTCGGGCGCTGGCGCAGACTCGCCGGACGCCCGCTGATCGTCCGGTCAGGCGGCCAGCCGGATCACCCCGTAGTCGAATCCTCTGCGCCGGTACACCACGCTCGCGCTTCCGGTGTCCGCGTCGGAGAACAGGTAGAAGTCGTGGCCGACCAGTTCCATCTCGTAGAGGGCTTGGTCGACGGTCATGGGCGTGGCGGTGTGCTCCTTCTCGCGGACGATCCGACCGGGTTCGTAGCCGTCCCCGTCCGCGCTGCCGCGGGGCATCGGGACCTCCCGGTCCGTGCCGGGCATCGCGGTCTCGGCGATGGTCATGTCGGCGTCGTCGGCCACTTCCTCGGCGGGGGCTTCGAGGAGCCCGACCGCGGTGGTACCGCCTGCCGCGACGGTCTGCGTGGTGTTCGCCGAGGTCGCTTCCGCGACGGAGGTGGACTTGTGCCGCCCGTAGTGCACTTTTCTGCGGTCGTGCATGCGGCGGAGGCGGTTCTCCAACTTGCTCGTCGCCGAGTCGAGCGCGGCGTAGAAGTCCCCTGCGGCGGCTTCCGCTCGGACGGCGGGCCCTCGGCTCTTCAGGGTGATCTCCACGCGTTGGCAGCTCTTCGCCTGTCGCGGATTGCGTTCGTGGAACAGCTCCACGTCCGCCCGAATGGTCTTTCTGTCGTAGCGCTCCAGCCGGGTCAGCTTGTCGGCGATGTGCTCCCGGTAGTGCTCGGGAACCTCAACGTTGCGACCCTTGACGACGATGTCCATTCACGACCTCCGTTCCTTGCGTACATCCCGTGGACGTGTCCGCACGGCGGCACCGGAACCGCGATCGATCTCAGTTCGCTTCCGGCGCCAGGGACATGGGTTCCTCACTCCTTCCCAAAGCCCGGGTACGACTGAATGCAGGCACGTTAGCTAACTTCGCCAACGGGAAACAGCCCCCGAGACGGGCGACGTCAAGCCACCACTGAGCGTGATGTGCAGGGCTGAGCGGGCGACGCGCGAGGCTCGCGGCGGGCGTTTCCACGGCGTGTCCCACACCACTCGTCTCACTCTTTCGGGCTGGAAGTGATCGAGTTGCGGTCACCGAACGCCACTGCGCGACCTGGGTCCCGCCGCAGGTCCCCGGAGCTCCCCCGCAGGTCGGAGCGCCCGGGCACGAGTGCCGTCGACTGCTCATACCCGCTGAACGAACGAGGGGCGCCCGGAAGTTCCTCGGATGTCGGGCCGCCGGACAACACACGATCGTGTTAACCCGAGGTCGCGGTCAGCACCAGGACCGCGGTGACCGGCACGCCGTGCCGCGCCAGGGCGTGCACCGCGCTCATGGCGGTGGCGCCGGTGGTGAGCACGTCGTCGATCAGCAGCACCGGCTCACCTGCGGGCGGCGCCCGCCGCGGCAGCACCGCCACCCTCCCGGCCAGGTTGCGCAGCCGCTCCGCCGGGGCGAGCCCCACCGAGTCGCGCGCGCCGGGTGCGGCCACCAGGCAGTCGGCGACCTCGGCGGCTCGGCCGCGTTCCGCGAGCACCGCCGCCGACCGGAGCGCCACCCGCGTCATGTGCGCCCCACCGCGCCGCCGCGAGGTGATCGCCCTCGACGGAGCGGGCACCAAGTGCCACGTCCCTGCCGCCGCGAGGTCCGGCCCGGTCATCGACGCGAACGACCCACTTCCGGCGGAATCCGGCTCCCACCGGAGGAGCCCCTCCAGGCCGTCGGCGATCGCGGTGCCGAACGGATCGGCGAGGTCGCGGCGGCCCGCGGCCTTGTAGGAGACGACCGCTCGCCGCGGCGCGCCGCGGTACCGGCCCAGGGCGAACACGGGCGGCGCGGCGGTGGAATCCGGCGGCGCCGGCAGCTCGCGGACCACCTTGCGCAGCCCGCCGAGTTCCCGGGCGCACTCGGCGCACCACCCGGTTCCGGGCCGGGCGCAGCCCGCGCAGCGCAGCGGCAGCACCAGGTCGAGCAGCCCGGACGCGGCGGCGGCGAGCCCGGTACCGGTTCGGTGCCACCGAGATCCGCTCATGCCGTGCAGGGTGCGCGAAGTCGCCGTCCGACTCACCGGGGCGAGTCGGACCGCCCGCGGCGAACCCGGATCAGCCGGGGAAGAACGGGAGCGAGTTCCCCTCGATCTCGCCCGGCAGCACGCTCCACACCGCGTTCGACGCGGTCGCCTCCCAGAGCCAGCGCTGATCGGCCACCACGACGCGC
This sequence comes from Saccharopolyspora sp. NPDC002578, assembly GCF_053592695.1. Classification (NCBI taxonomy): domain Bacteria; kingdom Bacillati; phylum Actinomycetota; class Actinomycetes; order Pseudonocardiales; family Pseudonocardiaceae; genus Saccharopolyspora; species Saccharopolyspora sp. NPDC002578. Next base: position 6,105 of record NZ_JBSFWJ010000097.1, read on the forward strand.
TTGCCCGGCCCGACGGTCACGGCGTTGATCGGTTGCGTCAGGTTCGCCGAGGCGTACTCGGTCCAGTCGAAGCCGTCCACGGTGACCTCCATGACCGGCGAGGAACCGTCGGTGGCCGCCACCAGGGACTTGTCGGTGAGCCAGTCCACGCCCGTCACGCGGAAGTCCCGGTCCGCGCCCAGCGTCACCGGGTGCCGCAGCGCGACGCGCCCGTCCTCGTCCACGACCGCCCCGACGACGATGCGCCCGTCGACCACGCCCGCCGCGCGGGTCCCGTCGTGCGACAGGCGCAGCTGGGTGAGCTGCCTGCCGCCGGAGAACTCGGCCACGTCGACCGGCCGGACGCCCCACGACTCGCCTTCGTCGACCGCGCGGAACACCTCGTGGCCGTTGACGACCGCCCACACCTCGGAGTCGCCCCGCCAGGTGGGCCTGCTCATGAAGCTGCCGGTGGGCGGCAGCTCGGGCATGTCCTCGCCGTACGGGCCGACCCGCAGCCCCACCATCCCGGAGGGTTTGCGGGCCACGGCGGCGAGCCGCGAACCGTCGCCGGACTGGGCGGCCTGCACCACTTCCAGCGCGCCGGACCCGGCGGGCCCGGGGATGGGGCGGACGTTCTCGTCGAGCACGTGCAGCCGTTCCCCGATCACGGCGAGACCGGGCAGGCCGGGGCTCACCGCGTTGTCGCTCTCGAAGGACTCGACGTCCGCCGGTTGCAGGTCCCGCTTGCCGGGCAGCAGCGCGACACCTTCTTCCTGCAGCCGCACCCGGGCCTTGCTGACGTTCTGCAGCGACAGCACGACCTGTGCGGCGAGCATCTGCCGCGACTCCATGTCGGGTTCGCCGAGGCCGCTGAGGTTGACCACCAGCGCGCCGTCGTCGTCCTCGCTGACGTTGGTCTTCGTGCTGGCGCCCCGCGGGAGCTGGCTCGCCATCGCGTCCTTGAAGCCCTCCGAAGGACCGGCGATGAGCAGTTCGATCACGCGCTGCGGCAGCGTGACCTCGGGCTGGGACCCGACCCAGCGCAGGTCGGGCACCACGCCGCCGCCGTCGTGGTCCGCGAAGTAGATCGGCACCGCCATGAAGCCGTCCTTGAAGGAGGCCCTGCTGATCACCATGTCCTTCGGTGGCGAGGCGATCCGCCACTGCCCTTCCCGGTTGCGCTCGACCCGGACCTGCACCTCGTACGGGCCGACCTCGGGGACGAACGAGGCGTCCGGCCGCAGCCTCCCGACCCGGTCCGCCTGCAGGCTCACGAGCTGCACGTTCTCCGGCAGGTTCGGCGGCGGCGGCACCGGGATGGTGTCGATGTTGTCGACGATGAGCACCGAGTTTTCCGGTTCCCAGCGCCGTTGGGCCTCGTCGGTCAGGTACTCCTTGGCCGCCGCGAAACCGCTCTCCGGGGTGGAACCGGTGTCGGCGAAGCTGCGCACGAGGTCGAAGGAGTTCACGCCGCGCGGCGGTTCCGGCGTCGTGGCTCCGGGCGCGTTGCCCTCAACGACGGGCTGCACCGCCATCGGATCGGACCGCTCGGGGATGGAGGCGCAGGCGCTCAGCGGGAGCAGGGCCAACACCAGCACGGCCAGCCGTCGACGGGTCATCGCAGGTCCTCCCAGCCTCGTTCGACGGGCGCGGCGCGACCGCTCCTGGCGTGGTCGGCCTTCGCCTGATCGACCCTCGCCTGGTCCTCGCTCGGCGGGTGCTCCGCGCGCTCCTGGTCGGCGGAGTCGTGCGGGGACGGTTCGGAGAGCCGTGCGGGACCGGTGTCCCGGACCGCGCTCTCCCCCTCCTGCTCGCCGTCGGACTGCGCGTCGAGGGTGCGGGCCAGCAGCGCCCCAGGGGCGGCGATGCGGCGTCCGACGGGCAGCGCCAGCGGGCTGTCGGTGAAGTCCTGCCCCGGCGTGCGCGGCAACGTCAGCCGGAAGCACGATCCCGAGCCCGGTTCGCCCCACGCGTCGAGCAGCCCGCCGTGCAGCCGCGCGTCCTCGGAGCTGATGGACAGGCCGAGTCCGGTGCCGCCGGTGCGGCGGTTGCGGGACGGGTCGGCGCGCCAGAACCGGGTGAACACCAGTTCCGCTTCGCCGGGGCGGAGTCCGACGCCGTAGTCGCGGACGCTGACGGCGACGGCGCGGTCGTCGGCGCCGAACCGGATCTCCACCGGCCCGCCTTCGGCGTGGTCGATGGCGTTGGCGATCAGGTTGCGCACGATGCGTTCGACGCGGCGGGCGTCGCCGACCAGGTCGAGGTCGTCGCCCGCCACCTCGACGCGCAGCGGGACCTTGCTGGTCTCGGCGATGCCGCGCACCGAGTCGACGGCGCGCTGCACGATCGCGGGCAGGTCCAGCGGTTCGGCGGCGAGTTCGGCGACGCCCGCGTCGAGCCGGGAGATCTCCAGCAGGTCCGCGAGCAGCGCCTCGAACCGGTCCAGCTCGTCGACGAGCAGCTCCGTGGAGCGGGCCAATCCGGGCGGGAACTGCTCGCGGGAGGCGTGCAGCACGTCGGCGGCCATCCGGACCGTGGTCAGCGGGGTGCGCAGTTCGTGCGAGACGTCGGAGGTGAAGCGGCGTTGCAGCTGGCCGAACTCCTCCAGCTGCTTGATCTGCTGCTTGAGGCTGTCGGCCATCTCGTTGAACGACTCGGCGAGCCGGGCCACGTCGTCCTCGCCGATGACCCGCATCCGCTGGTCCAGGTCGCCGTCGGCGAGGCGCGCGGCGTTCTGGGCCGCCTGCCGCACCGGCCGCACCACTTGGCGGGTGACGAGGTTCGTGATGGCGCCGAGCAGGACCACCAGGACCAGCCCGCCGACCAGCAGGGTGCTCTGAACGAAGCCGAGCGTGCTCTTCTCCGAGGTCAGCGGGAACAGCAGGTACGCCTGCAGTGAGCGGGTGGAGCTGTCGACCGGGGTGCCGACGACCAGCATCGTGACCGGCTCGTTCCCGCGCGGCACCGTGGTGATCTGCTTCGCCAGCTGGCCCTGTTCGACGAACCTGCGCAGCCCGCCCGGCACGTCGCGCAGCGGACCGGCGAAGGGGTGCGGCTCGGATCCGGCACCCGCGCCGTCGACCAGCACGGGTTCGAAGGCGCCCGCGGCCGGTTGCTGCGCGGAATCGTTCGAATTGGGCGTGGTGAGGCGGTTGAGCGCCTGTTCGAGCTGCTGGGAGACGTCGTCGGAGTTCGGGTCGACGGCGGTCAGTTCCCGCTCCAGCACGGGCAGGCTCGACTGCACCTGGCCGATCGCGGCGCGTTCCTTCGCCGTCATCAGCTGGTAGGTGATCTGCGTCTGCAGCACCATCCCCAGCACGCAGATGACCACCGAGGACAGCGCGAGCGTGCTGACCACGACGCGCAACTGCATGGAGCGCCGCCACACGCGTTCGAAGCGCTGCCAGCGTTCCCGCAGCTCATCGCGGGCACGCGTGCCCCACCGGCGCAGCACCTCGCCCCGGCTCGCCCACCCGCTCAACGCGACCTGAGCCGAGGGGTCACGGCGGGCCCGCCTTGTACCCGACACCGCGGACCGTCAGCACCACCTCGGGGCGTTCCGGGTCGCGCTCCACCTTGGACCGCAGCCGCTGCACGTGGACGTTGACGAGCCGGGTGTCGGCGGCGTGCCGGTAGCCCCAGACCTGTTCCAGCAGGACTTCGCGGGTGAACACCTGGCGCGGCTTGCGGGCCAGCGCGACCAGCAGGTCGAACTCCAGCGGGGTGAGCGCTATCGGCACGCCCTCGCGGGTGACCTCGTGGCCGGGGACGTCGATGCTGAGGTCGCCGATGGCGAGCACCTCGGCGGGTTCGGCGTCGGTGCGGCGCAGCCGAGCGCGCAGCCGGGCGACGAGTTCCTTCGGCTTGAAGGGTTTGACGACGTAGTCGTCGGCGCCGGATTCGAGTCCGAGCACCACGTCGACGGTGTCGCTCTTGGCGGTGAGCATCACGATCGGCACCACGGACTCGGTGCGGATCGCCTTGCACACGTCGATGCCGTTCATGCCGGGCAGCATGAGGTCGAGCAGCACCACGTCGGGTTTCAGTTCGCGCAGTGCGGGCATCGCCTTGGTTCCGTCGCTGACCACAGCGGTTTCGAACCCCTCGCCCCGCAGGACGATGGTCAGCATTTCGGCCAGGGCCGGATCGTCGTCCACCACGAGCACGCGCGCCTTCATGCCCCACATGGTTGCACTTCTCACTCCTGGGCCGGACAGCACCCGCCGATCGTCACCGCAGGTCGTCATGCCTGCACTGAACGCGGAGGGACTTGTACCGCCGAACGGGGTACTCAAGGTGCGAACCGGCCGCGGTGCGCGCACCGCCCGCGATCACCGCGGGTTTCCGGGCGCGTCAGCCGGTGATCTCGGCGGCCAGCTCGGCGTAGTCGGGGCGTTCGGCGCCGTCGATCACCCGCCACGGCGACCACCAGCCGATCTCGGCGAGCCCCTCGTACACCGCGCCGCAGCGCTGCTGCAGCGAGGAGTCGGATTCGAAGTTGTCGCGGCGCCGGGTCTCGGTGCGCTCCCGGTGCTCGGCGCGGGAGGCCGCCACGTCGGCCGGGACCCGCAGCAGCAGCTGCAGGTCGGGCCGCGGCACGGCGAACCGCTCGATCTCGAGTTCCCGCACCCACCGCACGAACTCCCCGTCGGCGCCCTGGTGCAGCCGGGCGGCGCCGTAGGCGGCGTTGGAGGCGACGTAGCGGTCCAGCAGCACCACGTCGTGCGCGGCGAGGTCCGCGCGCAGCGCCTCGGCCGCGTCGCGCCGGTCCAGCGCGTAGAGCACGGCCATGCCGTGCACGGATTCGCCGAGGTCGCCGTGGCCGCCGTGCAGCGCTTCGGCGACGAGTTCCGCGTGCACGTCCGCGGAGTAGCGCGGGAACGCGGCGTGCGCGACGGTGCCGCCGCCCTGGCGGATCCGCTCGGTGAGCCCGGCGGCGAGCGTGCGCTTGCCCGCGCCGTCCAGTCCTTCGATCACGATCAGCCGCCCCACGCCGAGGACGATACGCAGCGACCGCGCGCAGACCGCCGATAGGGTTGACGTGGCGCGAAAACGGTTCACATCCGCGTGCGATGCCGCAAAACTCGACTCCCGTGGCGCTCCCCCTGCCGGACGGCGGTTACCGCACCTTCCGCGATCACCTCTCGGCGGACGAGTGGCATGACCTGCTGCGCGTCGGCGCTCGGGTCGATTTCGAACCCGGCGGCGCGCTGCTGGAGGAAGGCGACGACGGCGATCACGTGCTCGTGCTGCTGTCCGGGGCCTGCCAGATCGTCGGCGCGCGGCTCGATCAGGGACGCGCGCTGCTCGCGGTGCGCTGGGCGGGGGACGTGATCGGCGAGCAGGCGGATCTGGACCAGCAGCCCCGATCGGCCAGCGCCTACGCCTTGTCGAAGTGCTCGGCGCGGCTGCTGCGCGGCACCGAGTTCGCCGCGTTCATCCGCCGTCGCAGGCTCGATCGGCAGCTCACCCGCTACGTGAGCGCGAAGTTGCGGTCCAACAGCAGCATGGTCGCCGAGCTGGCCGGGTTGTCGGTGAAGTCGAAGGTCGCGTGGCTGCTGTGCCGGCTGGCGGCGGCCGACGAGGTGGACCGGTTCGTGCAGCTGTCCCAGCGCGAACTGGCGGATCTGCTGGGGATGTCGCGGACGTCGGTGGCGGCGAGCCTGTCCGATTTCCGCGCCCTGGGGTTGTTGCGCACCGAGTCGCACGGCGTGCAGGTGCTGAAGATCGACGCGTTGCGGGCCGAGATCAACCCACCTGAACACATGTGATCCACTTCATAATCGAGGGTGTCCGAAATCGGACACCTCCCCCAGCTGATCCGTTCGATGCTGGATCTCGACGAGCCGAGCGGCGCCGATCCGGCGCGGCGCCCGGCCGAGGCAGGAAGGACACGTCATGTCGACCGGTACCAGCTCCACAGTGCGACGCACCAAGCAGCTGCCGCCGTACCGCGCGGTGTTCGCCGTGGACACCAAGGACTTCAGCAACAGCCCCAGCGCGCACCAGGAACAGCTCAGCCAGGACATCCCCGCACTGCTGGAAAAAGCCCTGGCAAGCTGCGAACTGTCCCGGCTGTGGGACCAGCGGGTGTTCGGCACGTCCACCGGCGACGGCTACTACTTCGGCGTCGACGCCACCGACGTGCCCTTCCTCGTCGACCCGTTCCTCACCGAACTCGACGAAGTCCTCCAAGAACACGACGAGGAAGTGCGCCGCCGCGACCGCGACCTGCGCCTGCGGCTGCGCGCCAGCATCCACCTCGGCCCCATCCCCGACAGCGGACTGTCCACCGCGATGAACGAAACCCACCGCCTGCTCGACTCCGCGCCCGTCCGCAAGATCCTCGACGAGTCCGACCCGGACTCCACCTTCCTCGCCGCGATCCTCTCCGAACGCGTCTTCACCGACGTCATCCGCGGCGCCTACGTCAAACTCCGCCCCGCCCGCTTCGCCGAACGCGCCGTCAAGGTCAAGAGCTACGAAGACGTCGGCTACCTCTACACCCCCACCGCCTCGATCAACCCCGACCGGCTCGACGGGGTCGACGCCGCCCCGGTCGACGCCGCGCAGCTCCAGAAGGACCAGCAGAAAGCACCGGAACCGCCAGCCCAGTCGTCGGTCACCAACACGGTGAACAACACGGTGCACAACGATTTCTCCGGCTCCAGCAGCGGTTCCGTGCTGCAGGTGGGACAGGCGCGGGACATCAACGGCTTCAACGGGCAGAACTGAACGAACGTGCGGGAACGGCGCCCGGTCCTGCACGAAGGGGGTGCAGGACCGGGCCCGAGGAACCGCGGAGGGGACGGTTCCTCGGACCGGCGGCCTCGTTCGCCTTCTGGGGATAGGCGAACGGGGCCGCCGTGCGCGTTCGCGCCGCGACACGCCTGGCATCACCCGGACGGTGCCCCCGTCCGGACGCGCGCGCAGCGCGGTGCACGCCCCTGACCTGGATCTCCGCGCCAGTCCCGGCGAACCCGGGACAGGCGGGGGCGAGGGCCGTCACAATCGGGTGTCGGAGGGCTCGCCACGAGTCGATCTGCGGTGGACAATCACTGCCAAGTGATCATCACCGACCCGATGGCCAGGAGGCACAAGTGCAGATACCGGGGCCCGACACCCGCGTGGTCGAGCTGCGGGTGCACGGCATCCTCGGGACCACCGGGGATGCGCTGACCGACTCGGTGGCCTCGGTCGACGTCGCGGGTGACGGGGTGGGGCGCATCGTCCGGCCCGCGGACCGGCTGCGCCGCCCGGTGCCCGGTCCGATGCTCACCGCCGGCGACCGCACGGTGCCCCGGATCGTCGAGGGCTACGTCTGGGGCGGGATGACCTCCGGCGGCTGGGCGAAGGCCAGCTGGGCGCTGATGTTCCCGTTCGCGCTGAGCAACGTCGCGCACTGGATGCTGCCCCCGCCCAAGCCCGGGAGCGCCGTCGGCGGCGCGCTCTCGCACGTGCTGCGGGCGCTGCTGCGGGTGAGCGCGCTGCTGCTGACGATGCTGTTCGTCGCGCAGCTCGCGGTGGTGCTGCTGGACCTGCTCGCTGCGCAGTGCCTGCGCCCCGGAGCGCAATGCCTGACCTACGTGCCGGAGTCGCTGCGCGCCGTTCCCGCGGTGCGCGCGGTGCCCGCTGCGCTGCTGCTCGGGCTGATCGTCCTGCTGATGCACCGGCTCTCCAGCGTGTCCTGGAAGGTCTCCGGGGCGTGGAAGCCGCTCGGGGGCCGCGGCGACAACTCCCGGCACTCGGCGCGGGCCGCGGTGCTGCCGGGCGCCAACGTCGTCGCCGACCCGGACACCCCCGCGCTGCGCGCGCTGCACGTCGTCGGGGCGCTGTCGGTGATCTCGGTGCTGGCGCTGGGCGGACCGCTGACGCCGAGCGCCGATCCGCGCTGGCTGCTGGCCGAATTGCTGCTGGTGGTCTCCCTCGGCGGCACCCTGCTGCTCGACGACCCGAGCGGCATGGGTTCGGGCCCGGTCGCCGCGGTGGTGCGCGGCCTGCTGAGCCGCGCCGCTCGCCGGATCGTCGTGGCCGCCGCGGGAGTGCTGCTGTTCTCGGTGGCGATCCTGCCGGGGCCGCTGAACGCTCCGCTGCCAGGTTCCGGCGCGACCGTGGACGTGATCACCGTCGGCCTGCTGCTGACCTGCGTGGGCGTGGCGGTGCTGCTGGTGCCCGCGGCGCTGCTGGCGCGGCCAGGCTGGTCCTCGGTGCCCCGCGATCTGCGCCCGTGGGCGGGCGGCTGGATGGCGGCTCCGGTGCTGATGCTGGCGTGCATGCTGGGCGCCGGGTTCGGCGCGGGCCTCGCGCTGACCCTGCGCCAGGCGCTGGGTGCGCCGGAATTCCTGCGGCTGCCCGCCGCCTACGACGACGTGGCGTTGTTCTGGGGCAGCGCCGCCGTGCTGTTGGCCGTGGGCGGCGCCGGTCTGGGCTGCTGGATGCTGATCAGGCGCTGGTTCCCCCACGGCACCGACGACGTGCCCGCGCAGGTGGCGCTGCTGCACGCGGGCAGGCAGCAGGACCAGCGCAACGCGGCCGGGTCCTGGCGGATGGCCGACGTGCAGCGCCGCTACTCGCACCACGTGCTGCTGCTGGTGGCGGCGGTGCTCACCGCCAGCACCGTGCTGGCGCTGGGCCTGCGGGCGTGGAACTTCCCGCGCACCGAGTGGGCGGACTGGCTGCGCACCCTCGGCGTGCTGGCCCTGGGTCTGCTCGCGGCGGGGCTGCTGCGGATGGTGCAGCTGGCCGCGAAGGAACGCACCGCCGGTCGCTACCTGGGAATCCTGTGCGACCTCACGTTGTTCTGGCCGCGCGAGGCGCACCCGGTGGTGCCGCCGTGCTACGCGCTGAAGGTCGTCCCGGAACTGGCGGCCCGCGCCGCCGAGCACTTGGCGGAGCCGGACACCCGGGTCGTGCTGGTCGGGCACAGCCAGGGCAGCCTGCTGGCCGCGGTCGCCACGGCGCGGCTGCTGGAGTCGCTGCCGGAGGCCGATCGGGAACGGGTCGGCCTGGTCACCGCGGGTTCCCAGTTGCAGTGGGCGTATCCGCGGGCGTTCCCCGGTGTGGTGCCGCACCAGTCGCTGCGCGATCTGGCCGGGTCGCTCAGCGGGCGCTGGCGGTCGTTGTGCCGCGGTACCGACCCGCTCGGGGGCGCGGTGACCACGTGGAACCGGCAGGTCTTCGACGGGATGCTGATCGGCGTCGGGTTGCGCCCGGACGGTTCGCACGGTCCGCTGCCGCCCGCGACGCGGGGCCCGACGGGCGCGCTGGTGCTGGGCGGAGATCACTGGTTGCCCGATCCGCAGCGCGGACCGTTCTCGTTCCGCCGCTGGGTTCCGGGTGTGCTGGGGCATTCGGACTACAGCGGGGACCCGGAGTGGGACCGGGCGGTCGCGATGGCCGCCGGGTTGGAGATCCCGGTCCGGGGAGCCACGTTGCCGCTGCGCACGCCCGCGGCGACGGCGGTGGCGCAGGCCTCCGATCCGCTCGGCGCGCTGAGCGAGCCGCGCCGCACCGGTGAGGCCGAGGAGGCCCGCCGCGGTGGCACCGAGTCCACCGCGGGCGCGGCATCGGCGGACGAGCCGGCCTCGGGCGAGGACGCGACCGTGACGGACCTGCTGGGCTGGGACCCCGACGAGGCCGCCGAGTCGGACGAGGCCGCGGCCTCCGCCGCCGGCGAAGCAGCCGACGAGGAACCCCCCTCCCGCTCGGCGCTCCCGGAGCTCACCGACCCGCGAGGCCGAGTCGCCCCCTGGGAACGCGGCAACGCCCTACGCGCCGCAGACCGCTGACCCCCGGTCCGTCCAGGCCCGCGGAGAACCGCTCCCCCGGACCGAGCCACGCCCGGCACCTGCTCAGCCTTCACACCAAGCCCGGCCGAAGACCACACCACACGGCCGGACTCCCTACGTTGAGCAGCGAAGCCGTGCCCTGCGGCGAAGCCGTGCAGTCGGGCTGCGGAGCAAGCCTGCCTTGCGGCCGAAGGCCGTGCCTGTATGTGCGAAGCACATAGCCCACGTCGAAAAGCCGACCACCCGCGGGTTCTCAGTCGTCTTCTCGCGAGGACAGCTTTTTCCCTCGTGGCGGAGCCACTCGGGAAAAAAAAACCCCACCCAGAAAAAAAAAAAAGTTACACCAAAAACAAAAA
>NZ_JBSFWJ010000098.1:0-16186 GCF_053592695.1 Saccharopolyspora sp. NPDC002578
GCCCCTGACCGGCGCGGGGAAGCTGCACCCCTGGCAGGAACCCCGCGACGACGCCGAACGGCTCGGCAGGACGAACGGTCCGTTCACTCCACCGGATCGCGGACTTCTGTCGTCCGCAATGGTGATCCGACTCGGGAAACGCCGTTCTCCTCGCGGACGCGCACGGCTCCCGGAACCGAACTCGCGGACGAATCCTCCGGGAATGGGCGATTCGCGCCGCTTCACGGGGAATCGGGCGGGAAATCCCTTCGCAATCCGCACTCCACGGCCCCTGTGAACTGCGGGAACGGGTCTTCGGTGCCGCCCGGGAGCGGTAGTTCCTGCGCGGGATCGTGTTAGCGGGAGTGGCCTCGCCGGTGTTTCGGGGAGAGAAGTTCGGGCGGTCGATCGGGGTCGAAGGGGACGGAATCACCCAATCGCCGGATGCGCTCGCCGAATCGTGCCACCGTGACGACATGAGCTTGGATCTGCCCGCGCGAATGCTGCGATTGCTGTCGCTGCTGCAAAGCAGGCGTGCCTGGCCGGGAGCCGAACTGGCCGACCGGCTCGGCGTCACCGGGCGCACCGTGCGCCGCGACGTCGAACGGCTCCGCGAACTCGGCTATCCCGTCGAAGGCACCACCGGGGTGGCGGGCGGCTACCGGCTCGCCTCCGGGGCGACGCTGCCGCCGCTGCTGCTCGACGACGAGGAGGCGGTGGCCATCGCCGCGGCCCTGCTCACCGCCGCGAGCGGCGCCGTCACCGGGGTCGAGCGGAGTTCCGCGCAGGCGCTGGCGAAGCTGGAGCAGGTGCTGCCCGCGCGGCTGCGCCACCGGGTCAGTGCGCTCGGCGGCACCTCCGCCGCGGCACCGGGCGACGGGCGAGGGCGGGTCGACCCGGAGGTGCTGGCGGTGCTGGCCGCGGCCTGCCGCGACCACGAGGTGGTCACCTGCCGGACGCGCGAGGCCGACGACGCCGAGCTGCGGGTGGAACCGCACCACCTGCTCACCGGTCACCACCGCTGGTACCTCGTCGGCTACGACCTGGACCGGGCCGAGTGGCGGTCGTTCCTGCTGGACCGGCTCACCGGCCCCGTCCCCACCGGGCGCGGCTTCGAGCCCCGCGAGCTGCCCGCGCCGAGCCCCGCGGCCTACGTCAGCAGATCGCTCGCCGACGCTCCCCACCGCTACACCGTCGAGGCCACCGTGCAGGCCCCGGCGGAGAGCGTGCACGCCGTGCTGCGCGGCCCGCTGCCCGGCAGCGTCCGGCAGCTCGACGACGGCAGCTGCGCGGTGCGGCTCACCGCGGACACCATCGAGGACATCACGCTCGATGTGCTCGCGATGTCCACCGCCGCCGTGCCGCTCACCGTCGAAGGCCCCGACGAGCTGCGCAAGCACCTCGCGGAGATCGCCGGGAACCTCGCGCGCGCCGTGGCCGACTAGCGCGACCGCTCAGTCGTTCGGCACGAGGCCGACGGGTGTCGTGATGCGGTTGAGGGCGTCGCCGGTGAGCTCCTGCGGCTCGCTGCGCCGACGCCGGTCCAGCGCGCGGCGCAACCGGGGCAGCATCGCCTCATCGGTGTCGGTGAGCTCGCCGGGCGCCGGGTCCTCGTCGGCGCGCAGCTCGCGGAGCAGCAGCGCGGGCGGGTCGTCGGAGTCCGGCCGGTCCACGGCCAGCACCCGGAACCGGCTGCCCGCGGGGAACACGACTTCGTCGACCAGCCCGAGCCGGTGGAACGCGGAGGTGCGCCGGGACGACTGCGACCAGATGATCACGTCGGTGCGGTGCTCCGAGCGCGCGGGCGCGGCGATCTCCGGTGCCGAACTGGCGCTGAGGAACGCCGGTTCGGTCAGCAGCGCACCCGGCCGGTAGGCGTCGAGCACCTCCGCGTCGAGCAGCCGGAACACCGGCCCGCGGTGCACCGGCAGCCGCCGCAGCCCGGACAGCGTGCAGGCGAGGTAGTCGCCGAGTTCGGTGATGATGCCGCGCCGCAGCACCGCGTTCACCGTGGCCGCCCCGAAATCGCCGTCGCCGAGGTACACGTGCACGGCGACGAAGTCGCTCTTGGCCTCCTGCAGCTGCTCCTCGCGCAGCGCGGGGAACGTGGCCAGCGCCGTGTTCACCGAGGGCAGCGCGGCTTCGTACGCGTCGCCGACGAGGCGGGCGAACGCGGTCCGCTGCGCCTCGGTGCTCTGGTGGTCGGGCCCGAACTCGGGTCGTGCTTCGGCGGGGAGCCACGCCGGTGCGGGTTCGGCGGGCGGCTCTCCGCCGGATTGGCCCGGTGCCTCCTCGTCGGTGCGGGGAGTCGCGCTCGCCGTGGCGTCCTGGGTGGGCGCCGCGTCCGGTTCCGCGGCGGGCGGTGCCGCCCGCTCGGCGGGGGCCGGTGGCGCGGGGCGGCTCGGCGCGGGCTGCGACCTGCCGACCGGTCCGGACGAGGTGACGGGCATCGTCGAGGACGTCATCGGCGGGGCCGGGGGCACCGGCGGGGCCGTGGGCGTCATCGGCGGCTGCGCGGGAACGACGGGGATTCGCATGGTCTGCTCGGCGGCCGGAGTCGGGTCGGGCGCGGCGGCGCTCGCGGCGGCACCGAGGTGCGGAATCCGGACCGTGCCCGGATCAGCTGAGTCCGATGTGGACTGTCCGGGCGCGGCCCGCTCGACCGGCGGAGACGGCTGCTCGACGGCCTCGGTGCTCGCGGCGGCTCCGAGGTGCGGAATCCGGAGCGTGCCCGGATCAGCTGAGTCCGGTGTGGACTGTCCGGGTGCGGCCCGCTCGGCCGGTGTGGATGCCTGCTCAGCGGCCTCGGTGCTCGCGTCGGCGGGTTCCGCGGCCGTCGCCGAGTCCGAGGGTTCTCCGGCCGGCGTGGAGTGTGGTCCGCGGTCCGCTTCCGCCGGTTCTCCCGCCGCCGCAGCGGCAGCTCCGCTGCCCGTGGTGGACGCGGCGGTGGTCTCCGCTTCAGGCGGCGTCCGCTCCGCAGCAACGGGTTCCGCCGCAACCGCTTCTGCCGCGACCTGTTCCACGGCAACGGGTTCTGGTGCCGCTTCTGCGGCGGTCGTCGGGGAGCCGGAGCCGGGCGCCGCGTCCCCCGAGGCCGTCGCCTCCGGCTCGGGAGCGGCGTCGGCGGACGTGGCGCGCCGGGCTCGTTCCTGCGCGGCGGCCAGCCGAGCGGCGGCGGCAGCGCGGCGCTTCGCGGACTCGCGGGACAACGGCGAGGCGCCCGGCTCCCGCTTCGGCAACGCCTCGCGGGGGCGGGCGGCCTGCGCCGGTGCACCGTTCGCGGTGGCACCGGTCGTAGTTCCGGCCTCCGCGTCCGCGCTCGCCGTGGCGGTGACCGTGGGCCGGTTCGCGGGCCGCTCGGTCGCCGCGCCACCGCCGGCCACGGCGTCCGCCGCGCCGCGGCCCGCCGAACCGCTCGCGGCCGACGCGCCGCCGCTCACCGCCGACGCGCTCACCGGAGTGCGCGGGACCTTGGTGAACTTCGCCGAGGACGTCGCCGGGACCTGCGCGGCGACCGCGGTGCTCGCCACGGCGGACGAGGCCACCGCCGTCTGGATCAACGACCGGGACAACCGCACGGTCGCCGAGGACACCGGATCGGAGGCCGACACGGTGTTCGGCGCGGGCGGCACCACGGGCGTGACTCCGTTGACGGCCTGCTCCGCCCTGGCGGCGGCTTCCGCGCCGGAACCGGTCGTGCCCTGCTCCTGCGGAGAACCTGCCTCGGAACCGTCCGGAGCCGTCGGCTCAGCTGAGTCCTCAGTGGACTCGCCGGAGCCCGCCGGCGGAGCGGACCCGCCCGCGCCGGACTCCCCGTCGGCCTCCGAAGCCCGCCGGATGGCACCGCCGCTCGTCCCGGCGGCCTCAGCGGCGGCGGCTTCGGCCGCGGCCTCCGACCCGTACCCGCGTGCACGCGCGTGCTGCGGCGCCACCAGTGGCGCCGTCAGCACCGACGGGAACGACACCCGCGGCGCCCACTCGCCCGCGGCGGACAGGATCTCCGAGCGCATCCGCTCGTCGGCCACCCCGAGCACCAGCACCCGCAGGCGCGCCGACTGCTCCGGTGCCAACCCGGCCAGCAGCCGGTACAGCGCGACCTGGGTGCCCTCCGGCACCGGCGCGCACGGCCAGCCCAGCGCCACCGTGAACCGGTTCGACTCGAACGCCAGCCGATCCGCCGCGCCGGGCTTGCCCAGTTCGGCGGCGGGCAGCAGCGCGAGCCCGGACGGCACCACCTTCGCCACGATCTCCTGCGGAACCGGCCGCGGCGAGGGAGCTCCGCCCCACCGGTACACCAGCGGACCCGGCGTCCAGCCGCGCGGCGGCGGCCCCGCCAGCACCGGCGTCGTCGTGCCGGTGGGGGAGTAGCGCAGCATCGCCGGGAACGGCTGCCACAGCGGATTGCCCGCCTCGTCGGCGATGTAGACGAACTCGGTGCGGGTGTCGTGACGGACCAGGCCGGTCGCGCTCACGACGTCGTGCTCGACGAGTTCGGCGAGCTTGCGCAGCCACTGGCTGGACGCGGTGCGCGGATCGGCGGGCACCAGCTGGATGCGGTCCAGCAGCGGTTTCGGGAACCGCCGCAGCAACGCCGCGACCTGGTGCGGAGCGATCAGATCGCCGCCCGGCGACCCCAGTACCAGCCGCGGGTGCCACGCCGAGACCGCCACCGAATGGCTGAGCACGTCGTCCGCGCTCACCGACAGGCCCGCCGGGACCGGGCGGGTCTGCAGGCCGCCGTCGGCCACTTCGCCGCGCGGCAGCTGCGATTCCCAGTCCGGCTGCGGGTAGCGCGCGCTGTGGAACTCACCGGGGCCGCCCTCGACGAACCGCATCCACCGGTGGTGATCGGCTCCGGCGAAGATCGACCCGCCCGCGACGAAGGTCAGCGGCCCGTCGGGCGCGAACACCTCCGCGGAGAACTCGCGGGCGATCTTCTGCGCCACCGCTTTGCCGCGCCCGTCACCGCGGCCCAGCCCGGACACGGCCAGCCACAGGCGCGGTTCGGCGGAGTCGTCGATCCGCTGCTTGGCCGCCGCCGTCAACGCCATCCGGCAGGCGTGGCGCAGCGCGCTGCGGAAAGAGCTCGTGCGCACCGCGATCGAGGACGCCAGCACCAGTCCGTCCCCCGGCGCGACCGGAATCCCCTGGAACACCCGGCGTTCCGGCTCGTCGCCGTCTCCGTGCAGGATCAGCACCGTCGAGCCGTGCGCCTCGACGGACAGGTCGCGCACTCGCATGGGTCCGGGAACCTGTTCAGGCATCAACAGCTCTCGTTCTGCGCCGGGCGGTCACGCCGTCGTCTTCACCGGGAATTCAGCGGGCGGGCCGCCGGATTCGCGGAAGGAGGCGGTACCTCGGCGCGGCGGTCGGTGGGGGATTCCCACGCGGGCGCCTTCCTGGCGCGCCGCGCGGCACCCATGATCGCATTTTTACCGAACGGTGTCGTCGGTCATACCCCGCGCTCGGAACGAGGTGGTGAGCGCGAATTGCTCCGGGCCAGCTCACCGCGCATTTCCCGGTGCCGAGCGGTCGTCGCACCGGCCGTGCGCGGCGCCGGAGCGACCGGAGTTCGCCGTCGCGGGAAGGGCGAGCGCTCGACCGAATCAGTTCGACGAGCCCGCGCTCATGCGATCTCGGGAACTCCGCCGTCCGGGCAGCAAGGGCAATCCGCGGGCCGTTCTTGATCATTTGTGACTCGGCCGGATTTGAGGGACACGATGCGATCGGAGTAAGCGGCGGAGGTCGAATCGGCGGAGAAAAGCACGACCGTCCGGCCGAATTCCGTGCAGCAGCGGCGCAGAATCCGCAGCAGGTGCCGGGCGGTGACCGCGTCGAGCGACTTCATCGGCTCGTCGGCGAGCACGATGTCGGGCTGCTGCGCCAGAATCCGCGCCAGCGCGATCCGGTGCCGCTCCGAAGGGGACATCCGCGTCGGGCGCTGCTCCAGCAGATCCCGCACCGCGAGCACGTCCAGCACCTGTTCCAGCAGCGCCGGATCGGGGCGGGTGCCCGCGATGTCGAACGGCAGCAGCACGTTGTCCAGCGCCGTGAGTTCGGGCAGCAGGTTGCTCTGCTGGAAGAGCATGCCGATGCGCTCGCGGCGGAACTCGGTCAGGTCGAGCTCGCCGAGCGAGGCGAGATCGGTGCCCTCGACGAACACCGCACCGGACGTCGGCCGTTCCAGCCCAGCCAGACAGCGCATCAGCACCGACTTGCCGGAGTTCGCCGCCCCGATCACCGTCGTGAACCGCCCCGGCGCGATGCGCAGGTCCACCGAGTCCAACGCCGTGGTCTCCCGGCCCGATCGGCCGAAGCGCTTGGTGACCCGCGAGACGACCGCGCCGCCGCTCACCGGGATTCCTCCGGACATGTCGTCCTCCTCGCCGCTGGTCCGGTCGCTGCTGCGGCCGGTCGTCCGACACGTTCACCCATCGCGGCGGCCGGGCGGATCGGCCCATCGGCCGGAATGACCGGCCACCGCGGCGTGCCGGGTGAGTGCTGTTCGTAGGACGTTCGAGCGCACCCGAAGTTGCTCGAACGCCTCATTCCGGATCTTGCCCGGCGCGCCGGTGGTGCGCCGGAATCCCTGCCGTGCCGGGGGTTTCACAGCCCCGGCGCGCACGCCTGCGCCGATGCGGCGGCGGGCGACCGGGTCGCCGGGCGGGCGGAGTGCCGCCTCCGCCGGATGGCCGAGGCCGAACGGTGCGGGTGCCGCGCTCATGATCGAGTGTGCGGCACGGTCCGGTCGCGTCCGGCATGCGCTCCACCCGCTCGATGCGCGCACGACCAGCGATGTCAGGGAGATTCGCTCGATTCGAGCGGTCGTCGCGCCACCGCGGCGCCGCGGAGTTCAACGAGAGTTGGTCCGATCGCGACCTTTCCTCGACCTCCCGCCGACCGGCCGACCCGGCCGGATTCCCGACGCCCGACGGCATCGGACGGGGAGGGATTCCGCGCCGTGGCGGCGATCCCGCGCTCGACCCGGGAGAACTCCGGGGAGCCGCGCGGATCGCCTACCGGCGCGCTTCGGCGAACGTCCTGCGTGGAACCGGGGCCGACGGGGACGGCGTTGGCCCGCGCCGGTCCGGTGACCTCAGGCGGAGGCGGCGAGCCAGGCCGAACGCCCGGTGTTCGTCGGAACCCAGCAGCCCTTGGTCTGCGCGGGGGGCTCCGCCGCCGGGTTCTCCAGCGCCAGCGCCGCTTCGATGACGTCGCCGGCCTGTCCCGTGGTCCGCCACAAGACGGTCTTCGGGAAAAGCACGTCCGGTTCGTCGCCGGGGATGCGTGCCGCGTCGGCGTCGTCCTCGCCGTAGAGCTGAACGATGTCGATCACGCCGTGGTGCACCCGGATGCCGACGACGGCGATCAACGTGCCGTTCGAGTCACGGGGGTGCGCGAAGTGGAAGTCGCGGGCGATGAGTGCCTGCAAGCCGTCCGTTATGTCTTTCATGACGCCACCGAGGGTTATGCGCGAACGCTGGTCGAATGCTGGTGAGACGTGAAGGGGCTAGACGATCAGGTCATCGAACTCGCCGTCCTTGGCCCCCGACAGGAAGGCCGCGATCTCGTCTCGGGTGTAGATGAGGGCGGGGCCGTCGGGGTAGCGCGAGTTGCGGACGGCGATCTCCCCGTCCAGCAGGGAGGCCAGCTCCACGCAGTTGCCGACCGATCCGCTGTAGGCGCTCTTGCGCCAAGCGGCGTCGGGCAGGTGTCCTGCGGTCATTCCGTTTCGGATCTCCGGCATCGAAGGTCCCAGCCTTTCCCCGACTTGCTTGCAACGACCAACTGCACGTGCATTCGATCGTGCAAGGACCGTATCACTGAACGTTGGAATGATGAATGCACGTGCAGACGCACGGGAGCGAGGGTCGGTGACGTTCCGCGCAGAGATGATCACGCGGAGTCGAAGTGCTACCACCGCAATCGCAGATTAATCCTGCTTACGGCGGTGTGCACGATGCGCCATCGGCGACAGGCGCGTAACACTCTTCGGGGAAGTGTGACCTAAATCTCTTTGTGGAGCGCCTTGCGGGCGGCGTGCAAGGTCTTCCGGGTCGCCTCGGGGGTCTGCGCATCGACCGCGAGCCGGTGACTCACCTTGCTGTAGAGCTCCACGTCCTCCGGCTTGTCCAAGTACAGCGCGCCGGAGAGGTGCTCGAGGTAGACGATGTCCGGGATCTCCTGCTCGGCGAACCGCAGGATGGTGAACGCTCCCTCGGCCCCGGACCGGCCCAGGTCGAGCGGCAGTACTTGCAACGAGATGGTGGGCAGCTTGATCACTTCGAGCAGGTGGTCGATCTGCTCGCGCAGCACCTCCACGCCGCCGATCGGCCGGTGCAGCACCGACTCGTCGATGACCGCCCACAGTCGCGGGGCGTTCGGCTGGGTGAACAGCCGCTGCCGGTGCATCCGCAGCCGGACGCGGCGCTCGACCTCGTCCTCGACGGCCTCCGGCCTGCCCTGGCTGGAGATCGCCCGCGCGTAGGTCTCGGTCTGCAGCAGGCCGGGCACGAACTGGATCTCGTAGGTCTGGATCCGCGAAGCGGACTCCTCCAGTCCCACGTAGTCCTGGAACCACGACGGGACGAGGTCGCTGTAGCGGTGCCACCAGCCGGGCTGGTTGGACTGCCGGACGAGTTCGAGGAAGGAGCCGCGCTCGGACTCGTCGGTGACGCCGTAGAGGGTCAGCAGGTCGGCGACGTCGCGTTCCTTGAACCCGACCCGGCCGAGCTCCAGGCGGCTGATCTTGGAGCCGGAGCCGCGGATCTCGTAGCCGGCGTCCTCGCGGGAGATGCCGCTGGCTTCGCGCAACCGGCGCAACTGGCTCCCCAGGACCAGCCGGCGAGCGGTGGGGCCGCCGGTCGCGGCACCATCCGTGGTCACGTCCAGACCTCCCGCTTTCCACACGGTCGTTTCCATCGACACATCGTCATGACTCCGGTACGCACCGTTGCCCGACAGGGCAGTCTAGCTCACCGCATCGCACTACCTACGAAAGTTGTGAGGCGATCCGGCGGGTGCAGTATCTCATGATCAACATCTCGGTGATTCCCCAGTTGCGTCAATGCGCGAGCAGTGTCCCCGCAGTGCCGCGTCGAACGCAACGTCGGTTCGTCGGTGCCGATCGTTACGCTCCTCGTCGTGTTCACCGTCTCGACCGTCAACGTCAACGGATTGCGCGCCGCCGCGAAAAAGGGATTCGTCGAGTGGCTGGCCGGAACCCGGGCCGACGTCATCTGCATGCAGGAGACCCGCGCCGAACCGGACCAGCTCACGGCCGCCGTCCGCGAGCCCGAAGGCTGGTTCCCGCTGCTCGCGCCCAGTTCCGCGAAGGGGCGCAGCGGCGTCGCGCTGTACTCCCGAGTGGAACCCTCGGCGTCCCGGATCGGTTTCGGCAGCGCCGAATTCGACGACAGCGGGCGCTACGCCGAGATCGAGCTCCCCGGGCTCGTCGTCGCCAGCCTCTACCTGCCCAGCGGGGAGGTGGGCACGGAACGCCAGGACGAGAAGGAACGGTTCATGGCGGAATTCCTGCCCTACCTCGAATCCCTGCGCGCACGCGCGCGTGCGGCGGGAATGGAGGTGCTCGTCTGCGGGGATTGGAACATCGCGCACCGCGAAGTCGACCTGAAGAACTGGAAGGCCAACCAGAAGTCGGCGGGTTTCCTGCCCGAGGAACGGGAATGGATGAGCCGCGTCTTCGACGAACTCGGCTACGTCGACGTCTTCCGCGCCCGCAATCCCGAAGGGCCGGGCCCATACTCCTGGTGGTCCTACCGCGGCAAGGCCTTCGACAACGACTCCGGCTGGCGCATCGACTACCAGGTCGCGACTCCCGGATTGGCCGAGCTGGCCACCGAGTCCTGGGTCGAGAAGGCCCCGTCCTACGACAAGCGCTGGAGCGACCACGCCCCGGTCACAACGACCTACGACCGCTGACCGCCCCAGCCGGGGCCTGCGTTCGATCGGTACCGCGGGTGCGCGCGGAAATTCGGTTGATCGGGGGGTGGGGCGTGGTGAGGATCGGGGGATGACCTCGCCTCAGCACCGCGCCGACCTGTTCCTGGACCCCGCGGTCGACCCTCGGGACAGCGACGCGCCGCCGGGGGACGAGCGGTCGACGCTCGTGGAGTACCTGCGCTACCAGCGGCTGACCTTGCAGATCAAGTGCGAGGGCCTGGACGCCGAGCAGCTGGCCCGCCGCGCGGTCGAGCCGTCGACCATGTCGCTGCTCGGGCTGCTGCGGCACCTGGCCGACGTGGAGCGCGGCTGGTTCCGCCGCCGGTTCGCCGGGCAGGACGTGCCCAAGCGCTACCAGTCCGCCACCGAGCCCGACGGCGACTTCGACGGTGCCGTGGCGGACCCGGCCGTGGTGGACGACGCGTGGGCAGCCTGGCGCGACGAGGTCGCGTTCGCCGAGCGGTTCGCGGCCGAGACCGATCTCGACTTCGTCGGGCACGACAGGGGCGTGCGGACGCTGCGCGAACTGCTCGTGCACATGATCGAGGAGTACGCCCGGCACAACGGCCACGCCGACCTGCTGCGCGAACGGATCGACGGACGCATCGGCGAGTAGCGCGGCCGATTCGGCGACGAGGACCGCGCGGGTGTTGATCGCCGGTGCCGGGGTGGCCAATCTGGGCGGGTGGAATCCGAAGATGAACTGATCGCTCAGCGCAGCCCGTTGCCCGGCTCCGTCGTCGGGAGGCTGCGGGAGCAGCTGGTGTTCGTGGCCGAGGTGGACAAGCTCAAGACGGTGCTCCGGCAGTCGCCGCTGGCCGCGGCCGACCGGCGGGAGAACGACGCCGAGCACTCCTGGCACCTCGCCCTGATGGTGTCGGTGCTGGCCGAGCACTCCGACGAGCCGATCGACGTCGGCCGCACCATCGAGCTCGTCGTCGTGCACGACCTCATCGAGATCTACGCGGGCGACACCCCGCTCTACGACGACGAAGGCCGGGAGAGCCAGCAGCAGCGCGAAGAAGCCGCCGCGGACCGGTTGTTCGGATTGCTGCCCGACGACCAGGAGCGCCGCTTCCGGGAGCTGTGGGACGAGTTCGAGGCCCGCCGCACCCCGGAGGCGCGCTTCGCCAAGGCGATCGACCGGGTGCAGCCGCTGCTGCTGAACTGGCTCACCGGCGGCGGGACGTGGCGCACTCCCGGCGTCACCGCGGACGTGGTGCGCGAGCGCAAGGCCGTGATCGGCGAGGCGTCGACTCCGCTGTGGACGGCGGTGCAAGAGCTGATCAACGAGGGAGAGCGGCGCGGCTGGGTGGCGCCAGGAGCTTGATGGCCCCGTCGGAAGGACCTGCGTAGGGGGCGGGTGGCGGAACCTCAGCGGTTTCCTCGCTGCGGGATCTTTTTTCCAAGTGGCTCCGCCACGAGGAAAAAAGCTGTCCTCGCGAGGAAACCGCTGAGAACCCGCTGGTGGTCGTTTTGCTTTGGTGGTCGCTGCTCAGCGGCTTCGCCACTGACAAGACAAGGATCAAAAGAGGCCGTGCCGGTGCGCCTTCCTTCCGGAAGGCGCACCGGCGTCCGGTCAGCTGACGGCGTCCAGGGCGTCGATCAGTCCGGCACCGTAGAAGCCGGCGCCGGTGGTACCGCCTTCGCAGACCGCGTCCGGTTTGCCGTCGCCGTCCGGGTCGTAGGCCGTCGGGCACGGCAGCGCGTCCGCCTGGCCGGACAGCGCGCCCGTCGTCTGCGGCGCGTTCCACTCCGGGTGGGTGCTGCGCAGCAGTGCCACCACGCCCGCCGCGTGCGGCGACGCCATCGACGTGCCCTGCATCCAGCCCCAGCCGCCACCGGGAACGGTGGAGAGGATGCGGCCGTTCGCCGACGGCGTCGGCGGGAGCTGCTTCGCGTCGCCGCCCGGTGCGGTCACCGTCGTCGAACCCAGGCCGTAGTTGGAGAAGTACGACTTCACCGAGTCCACGCCGACCGAGGACGTGGTCACCACGCCGGGCAGCTCGCCCGGCAGCACGGTGCAGTCGTGCCCGGTCTGCCGGTCCTGCACCGGGCCGCCGTTGTTCGGGCTGTTCGTGTCGTGGATCGGCTGCGAGAGGTCCCAGCCGCTGTTGCCCGCCGCGGCCACGTTCACCACGTCGTGGCCCGCCGCGTAGGCGACGGCGCGGCGCACCGCTTCGGCGCCCGCGCGCTGGTCCGGATCGTTCTCGCACCACAGGTACCAGGGGTCGACGAAGTACGAGTTGTTCGTGACGTCGAAACCGTGCTCGGCGGCCCAGATGAACCCGCACACCGCGTACTCGGGATAGATGAACCCGTCGTCGTCGATCACGCGCACCGAGGCGAGGCCGACGTCCGGCGCGACCCCCGCCACGCCGACTCCGTTGCGGGCCGCGGCGATCGTGCCCGCGACGTGCGTGCCGTGCGCCTGGGTCTCGTCCTCCGGTGCCCACGCCTCCACGGCGGTGTTCGGGATGCCCTCTTCGGCGCAGCTCACCGACTTCGCCAGGTCCAGGTTCGGCTTCAGGTCGGGGTGTTCCGGGTCGATGCCGTAGTCGAGCACGCCGACGGTGACCTCCGGGCTGCCCTGGGAGATCGCGTGCGCCTGATCGGCCTTGATCAGCGGCAGGTCCCACTGGTCGGCTTCCAGCGGCTCCTGCCCGTTGATCGCGGCGGGGCGGGCGTCGGCGGTGCCCTCCAAGGTCTCCAGCCGGGTGCTCGGCGGGGCGGGCGGCAGCTGTTCGGCGAGGTTGCGGCTCGCGCCCGCCTGCTCCACCGCGGGCTGCGCGCGCACGGCGGCGGCGAAGCCCGGATCGGTGGCGGTCGCCACGACCACCCCGATCTGCGGCCAGCTCTGCACCACGGTCCCGCCGACGGCCCGCACCGAGTCCTCGGTGGTGCGGAGTCCGTCGCCGGTCGGCCCCAGCACCACGAAGTGCGCGGGCGCCGCGGATTCGGCGGCCGTCGCGCTGGGCGCGGGAAGGCTGGACGGGACGGCGGCGACGGCCGGGACCAGCAGGCTCAGCGCCAACGCGGAACCCGCGATGCGCAGGGATTTCCCAGGCATTCGCGATGTCGATCGATGTGGTGACACGTGTCCTCCCACGGCACACTCGTACCGAGCGATCAGTGAATGATCGTCGGATACTCCGCCCAATCGGGGAACTTGGGTAGGGCGAAAAGGAGTAATCCGACGGCAGCCGGGTGTGCTTCGGGTGACGTTCGGCGAGGTTCGCCGCGATCACCGCGGTGGCCGGGCGCGATCGCGGACCGGAGCCGGCGCCGCCCCTCCGGGAGGCTCCGCCGATTCGGGGCCCGTCCCTGGGCCGGACGGCTCAGTCCCTTGCCGGTCTTGCCGCCTTGCACGGTATGGCACTGGTCACCGGTCGAATCGTGTTAATTCAACGCATCGTGCGAGCAAGTCCGGCTCACCAGCTGCGATCAGTGATGATCGCCGCTTCGGGTACCCGCTGCGGCCACGCTTCAGGGGGTAAATAGGATCTCTGCGTTGTGACCGGTTTACGCAACGCGATCGTGGTGTTCACTCGCGATCGGTACGGTCCGCAACCGGGTCGAGAGTTCGATGACCCGTACGGGTTAACCGTTAAGGGAGGCAACGCTCGTGCGTAGCCGATTTGCTCGCATGACCACGCGAGGATTGGTGCTGGGGCTGTTGATGGCCACCACGATCCTGGGTACCGCGACGGCGCAAGCCGCGGGCAGCGGCCGGATCCTCGCGCAGGACAACTTCTTCGAAGTCGCGACGGCCCCGGTCGGGCTCGCCGCCATCGGCTTCGGCGTCGTGGGCATGCTCGCCGGC
Organism: Saccharopolyspora sp. NPDC002578; assembly: GCF_053592695.1. Lineage (NCBI taxonomy): Bacteria > Bacillati > Actinomycetota > Actinomycetes > Pseudonocardiales > Pseudonocardiaceae > Saccharopolyspora > Saccharopolyspora sp. NPDC002578. The sequence continues at coordinate 13,766 of NZ_JBSFWJ010000098.1, forward strand.
GTGCTCCGCCGCAAGAAGATCGAGATCCAGCCCGAGAACCAGCGCAAGGGCTGACCGCGCGGCGTTCCCGCCGCGAACATGCGCGACCCGGTCCCCCCGACCCGGCGGACCTTGCGAGAATCAACGGGTGAGCAGCGACGACTCGGCCACCCAGAACCCGCGCACTTCCGCAGCAGGCGACTCGGCGACGGGACGCGGTCCCCGCGTCCTGTCGGGCATCCAGCCCACCGCCGATTCCTTCCACCTCGGCAACTACCTGGGCGCCCTGCGGTCCTGGGTGCGGATGCAGGCCGACCACGACGCCTTCTACTGCGTCGTCGACCTGCACGCGATCACCGTCGCGCAAGACCCGGAGCTGCTGCGCAAGCGCACCCGCGTGTCCGCGGCGCAACTGCTCGCGCTGGGGATCGACCCGGACGCGTCCACCCTGTTCGTGCAGAGCCACGTCCCCGAGCACGCCCAGCTGAGCTGGGTGCTGGAATGCCTCGCCGGATTCGGCGAAGCCGGGCGGATGACCCAGTTCAAGGACAAGTCGGCCCGCCAGGACGCCGACCACATCAGCGTCGGGCTGTTCACCTACCCGGTGCTGCAGGCCGCGGACATCCTGCTGTACCAGGCGAACCAGGTCCCCGTCGGCGAAGACCAGCGCCAGCACCTGGAGCTCACCCGCAACCTCGCGCAGCGGTTCAACTCCCGCTACGGCGACACCTTCACCGTGCCCTCCGCGCACATCCCGAAGGAAGCCGCGAAGATCCAGGACCTGCAGGACCCGTCGGCGAAGATGAGCAAGTCGCAGCCGAGCGGCGTGATCGACCTGCTGGAGGAGCCGAAGCGCTCCGCGAAGAAGATCCGCTCCGCGGTCACCGACAACGAGCGCGAAATCCGCTACGACCCGGAGAACAAGGCGGGCGTGAGCAACCTGCTCGCGATCCAGTCCTCGCTCACCGGCAGCACCATCGCCGACCTGGAGACCGAGTTCGAAGGCAGGGGGTACGGCGACCTGAAGAAGGCCGTCGGCGAGACCTTCGTCGAATTCGCGACGCCGTTCCAGGAGAAGGTCAACGGCTACCTCGCGGACCCCGCGGAGCTCGACAAGGTGCTGCGCCGAGGAGCCGAGCACGCGCGGGAGGTCGCCGCCGAGACGCTGCGGCTCACCTACGAGCGCGTCGGCTTCTTGCCGCCTCTGCGCTGAGGAGATCATTCGGCGGTAGCCTCAGGCCCGTTCGGGGCAGTCCCGGATGGGCCTGGAGGTGAATCCGTGACGGATCGCAGTCAACCGGCGCGCAGCGCCACACCCGGCGAGGGCGTATCCGGCCTGTTGGAACGGTTGCGGCGGGACCACCCGTGGCTGGACCGGTTGATCCGGGCGGCGGCGCGCTACCAAGGCCAGTACGGCGACTACTACGCCGCGGCGATCACCTACTTCAGCGTGCTCGCGCTCGTCCCGCTGCTGATGATCTCCTTCGCCGTCGCCGGATTCGTGCTCGGCGGCAACCCCGACCTGCTGGACGAGCTGCGCCGCTCGATCACCGAAGCCGTCCCGGACCCGCAGATGAGCGGCATGCTCAACCAGGTCGTGGGGCAGGCGATCGAGCAGGCGGGCGCCGTCGGGATCATCGGTCTGCTCGTCGCCCTGTACTCGGGGCTGGGATGGATGACGAACCTGCGCGAAGCGTTGACCGCGCAGTGGAGCCAGGACCAGCAGGCCCCGCCGATGCTGAAGCGGCTCGGCTCCGACCTGCTGTCGCTGCTCGGCCTGGGCTTGGCGATGGCGCTCTCGTTCGGGCTCAGCGCGCTCGGCGGCGGCGCGGGGCGCGCGCTGTTCGGGCTGCTCGGCATCGGCAACACGGTGCCCGCGCGGATCGTGCTGTCGGTGCTGACGATCCTGCTCTCGCTGCTGGCGGGCTGGCTGGTGTTCACCTGGGTGCTGGCGCGGCTGCCGCGCACCCCGGTGACGTTGCGCAGCGCGATGTGGGGCGGCCTGTTCGCCGCGGTCGGCTTCGAAGTCCTCAAGCAGGTCGGCGTGATCTACCTGGGCAGCGTCACCGGCTCGCCCGCGGCCGCCGCGTTCGGCCCCATCCTCGGTCTGCTCGTGTTCGCGTACCTGACGTCGCGCTTCATCCTGTTCGTCACGGCCTGGACGGCCTCGGCCGCCGAGAACGAACGGCGCGCCCTCCCGGAACCGCCCCCACCGGCCGTGATCCGCCCGCAAGTGCGAGTCCGGAAGTCCGGCGGCGCGACGACGATCGGCCTGTTCGGCCTGGGAGCTCTGCTCGGCTGGAGCCTCCGACGCCGTCGTTGATCCTCCGTGTCGTTGTTTTTCTGCGTAGGGGGCGGGTGGCGGAACCTCAGCGTTCTTCTCGCTGCGGGATCTTTTTCCCGAGTGGCTCCGCCACGAGGGAACGGGGCGGGATTCGCCGG
>NZ_JBSFWJ010000099.1:0-16129 GCF_053592695.1 Saccharopolyspora sp. NPDC002578
AGCGGTTTCCTCGCGAGGACAGCTTTTTTCCTCGTGGCGGAGCCACTTGGAAAAAAGATCCCGCAGCGAGGAAACCGCTGAGGTTCCGCCACCCGACCCGCTACGCAGGCCAAGTCGAAGACAGGCAGTCACATCCGAGAACAGGGTTTCCGTCATGGCGTATGCGATCACTCAGACCTGCTGCAATGACGCGTCGTGCGTGTCGGTGTGCCCGGTCAACTGCATCCACCCGACCCCGGAGGAGCCGGGCTTCGGGAGCACCGACATGCTCTACGTCGATCCGCAGACGTGCATCGACTGCGGGGCGTGCGCCGACGCCTGCCCGGTCGACGCGATCTTCCCGGTGGATCGGCTGCGCGGTGCGGACACCATCTACGCCCGGCTCAACCGCGAGTACTACGAGACGACGCCGACCTCCCACGAGTGGGGCGCGCCGCGGTTCCCCCGATCGCTGCCCGCTTCGGTGGGCACGCTGCGGGTCGCCATCGTCGGCACCGGACCGGCCGCCGCCTACACGGCGCAGGCGCTGCTGCGGGACACCGGCGCCGAGCTCACGATGATCGACCGGTTGCCGATCGCGGGCGGGCTGCTGCGCTCCGGAGTGGCGCCGGACCACCAGTCGACGAAGAAGATCGGCGACGGATTCTCCTGGCTCTACCGGCATCCTCGGCTGAACCTGCACATGAACGTCGAAGTCGGCCGGGACATCACGCACGAGGAACTGGCGGCGCACCACCACGCGGTCATCTACGCCGTGGGCGCCGCCGCCGACCGCGAGCTCGACGTCGACGGTGCCGACCTGCCCGGCAGCATGTCGGCGACCTCGTTCGTGGCCTGGTACAACGCGCACCCGGACGCCGCCGACGTGGAAGTGGACCTCTCCGCGGAACGCGCCGTCGTCGTCGGCAACGGCAACGTGGCGCTGGACGTGGCGCGCATCCTGCTCAGCGACCCCGAACGGCTCGCGAGCACCGACATCGCCGACCACGCGCTGCGGCGGTTGCGCGGGAGCGAGGTGCGGGAGGTCGTGCTGCTCGCCCGTCGCGGACCGGAGCACGCCGCGTTCACCACCCCGGAATTCCTCGCCATGCGGGAGATCCCGGGCGTCGAGCTGGTCGTGCGGGACGGGCCGGAGGCGCGCGCGGCCTTCGCCGACGCGGAACCCGGTGGCAAGGCGGCGCTGCTCGCGGAGCTGCCGATCGAGGACGCCGACCGGCAGGCGCCGCCCGGCGACGGCAAGCGGCTCGTGTTCGCGTTCGGGACGGAACCGGTCGCGGTGCTCGGCGACGACCGGGTGGACTCGGTGCGGGTGCACGACGCCGGCGGCGAAGGCGCGATCAGCACCGGGCTGCTGATCAGGGCCATCGGCTACCGCTCGTCGCCCATCGCCGGATTGCCCTTCGACACCACGACGTCGACGGTGCCGAACGAGTCCGGCCGGGTGCTCGCCGGAGCGGGCGAACCGATGCCGGGGACCTACGTCGTCGGCTGGGCCAAGCGCGGCCCGTCCGGCGGGATCGGGACCAACCGCGGCTGCGCGGGCGAGACCGTCGGGACCCTGATGGACGACGCGGCGGCGGGACGCCTGGCGCCACCGGAGAAGACCGGGTTCGACCGGCTGGTGCGCACGCGCGCGCCGGGCTCCGTCGGCAGCCGCGGCATGCTCGCCATCGACAAGGCCGAACGCGACCGCGGCGCGCGGGAAGGCAGGCCCCGCGTCAAGTTCGCCACCACGCCGGAACTGCTCGGCGCGGCGAACCGGCGGTTCGGCAGGTAGTCAGCCGATCTCGCGCAGCAGCGGCGCGATCTGCTCCGCCACCACGGGATCGTGGCTCGCGGTGGTGCTGATCATGGTGATGAGCTGATCGGTGAGCCAGTCCTCGAACACCTCGCGCGGCGGGTTGTGCGTCTGCAACCAGGTGACGCACGTCGTCTCCACCAGCGCCACCCAGCCCCGCAGCGTCAGCAGCAGCAGCGGGGCGGGATCGTCGATGCCGACGCGCTGGCGCACGATCTCCACCACGTGGTTGCGCACCTTGTCGATGAGCGTCTCGGTCTCGCTGGTCGCGATGGTGGAGCCGCTGCGCAGCAGCGCGGTGTAGCTGCTGGCGAAGACCTCCACGGACGAGACGAACTCGGCGAGCCCGAGGCGCAGCTGCGTGATGAGGTCGCCTTCCTGCGGCAGCGCGATCCGCTCGATCAGCCCGTCGACGACCGTGGTCAGCGCCGCGACGTGCACTTCGCGCAGGTTCGAGAAGTAGCGGTAGAACAACGCCCGCGACACCCCGGCCTCGGCGACGATGTCGTCGATCGTCACGTCGTCCATCGCGCGTTCGCCGTAGAGCTGCAAGGCCGCGCCGAGCAGGTGCTCCCGGCGCTCGGCGGGACTCATCCGGCGTCGCGGACGTTCGGTGCCCGAGGCGGCCTCGGATCGGGGCGGTGCGGACGTGTCTCTGGTGCGCGGCATCGTCCCTACATCATCACATGTTTGCCCACGTCAGTCCCACCCGTGCTGGTCACAGGGCACCGCTGCGCACCGCGTTCCGTCCACTGTGCGCAGCCGGAGCGAAGTGGACGGTGCGCCGACGTGCGATCCGATGCGCCGGTGGCGGCGCGACGAATGCACCATGACTCCCCGGAACGGGCCGTGCGCATGTCATGCGGAAATCGGCGGAACCATGAGTGCGATGCGCGGAAAATGTGCACCGCCGATTTTCCCCATGTCTGCTGACAATTCCACGATGGTGATCTCGTTTCACCGATGAACGCCGGTTCGAGTGAAGATTGTTGCTTCGTCGATCGGGACTTGGTCTGATTTTTTGTATTCGCCGCGTCCGGAATCGACGACGCGGCCCGGGTGAGATCAGGGGAGTTTTCATGGGGAAATCCAGCACGTCCGGTATCGGAGCGAAGAAGGCCGCCGGCATCGCCGCGGCCGTGCTCTGCTGCATCGGCGCGACGATCACGACGACCTCCGCCGCGGCGGCCGACGACGCCGCGGCGCGGGCGACCTCCGTTCGGTGTGACGCCGGCGGGAGAGTGGAGTTCAGCCCCGGCCTGCTCCCGATGCCGCAGGACGTGACGGCGTCGGTGACCAGCACTCGGCACTCCTGCACGGACTTCAGCGGCAACGGGATCGCCCGCGCCTCGTTCGAAGGCGTCTTCGGGGCGAGGCTGTCCTGCGGGCTCGGTGCGGGCACCGGAACGCCGGGAAGCGCGCGAATCGGTTGGGAATACGAGAACGGCACGACCGCGGAGAGCGCGGCCGAGGTGACCTTGACCGGGCAGACGCTCAACCAGGGCAATTTCACCGGAACCGTCGAGGACGGTCCGTTGGCGGGGCAGAGCGTAGAAGGGAACTTCGCCGTCGATCTCGCCTCGGGCGGTATCGGTTGCGCTCAAGGGGCGCCCACCGGCGGATTGAAGACCGCCAAGTTCACCGGTGGGTTCACCATCGTCGAATGATCCGAAACGGATGCGCGTTGCCGATGTGCGGTGCCCTCGGTAAAGAGGCACCGCACATCGGCGTGCACGTCCCGGAGTCCGCGAACAGGCCGTCCCGCTCAGCGGGAGTGCGGATCCGGCGGGGTGCGCGGGCCGGTGTGCAGCAGCGGGTCGCGGTGGGCGTTCAGGCGGGACGTCGCCAGGTCCTTCAGCCGACGCAACTTCGCCAGCGGGGAGTTCGTGGAGTGGCGCATCTCGTCCTCCTGGTCAGTCGTCGGTTGATCCGCATCCGCCGGTTTTCCACACCTGGCTCCGGAAAAACCTCTTTCCGCGGAACGTCACCGGAGATCCGCGATCACCCCAGGGCGCGCACGGCGACGCGGGTGGCCTCCGCGATCAGGGCGTTGTCGTAGTCGGCGTCCGGAGCGGGCCGGTCGGACAGCACCGCGAGCATGATCGGGGCGCGGTGCGGCGGCCGGATGATCGCGATGTCGTTGCGCGTTCCGTAGTCCGCGGCACCCGACTTGTCGCCGACCACCCAGCCCTCGGGAACACCGGCCGGGATGAGCTCCTGGGTGATCGGGCTCCCGGTCATCGTGTCGTTGAGCAGCGCGCGTTGCGGCTCGGGCAGCACGTCACCCGCGGTGAACGCGCGCAGGGTGTTCGCGAGGGCGCGGGGTGTGCTGGTGTCGCGCGGATCGCCGGGGGAGGTCCGGTTCAGGTCGGTCTCCGTCCGGTCGGAGCGGGTCGTCGCGTCGCCGAGCGCGCGCAGCGCGGCGGTGAGCTCGCCGGGGCCGCCGAGTTCGCGGAACAGCAGGTTCGCGGCGGTGTTGTCGCTGTGGCGGATGGCGGCGTCGATCACCTCGCGCAACGTCATCCCGTCGGCCACGTGCTGCTCGGTCACGGGCGAGTTGTCGACGAGGTCGTCGGCGGTGTACGTGATGCGGCGTTCGAGCGCGTCGATCGTGTTGCGCCGCAGCACGACCCCGGCCGAGAACGCCTTGTGCGTGGAGGCGAAGGCGAAGCGGTCATCGGCCCGGAACGCGACCTCCCGGCCGGTCCCGGTGTCCAGCGCGTACACCCCGAGGCGCGCGTCGAAACGGCGCTCCAGGTCGTCGAACTCCGCGTAGTGGACGGTGGCCGCGGTCGCCGGGGGAGCGGGCGTGGTCGGTGCCGCGTCGACACCCGAGCAGCCCGCGAGGGCGAGCAGGGTCGTGGCGGCGACGGTGGCTTGGCGCAGGCGCTGCGTGAGCACGGTGTTCCTCTCATCGGTGGTGGTCGCGATCAGTCTTGCGAGCACCGGTGATGCTGTCCAAGACGAAAACGATCGGTTCCATGCCGAAAGCGCATACACTGAGGTGATGGATCTCGTGGGCGGCTGCCGGGCGTTCGTCAGCGTGAGCGAAGCCGGCAGCTTCACCGGCGGTTCGGCGGCGGCGGGCATCCCGCAGCCGGTCGCCAGCCGGCGCATCGCCGCGCTGGAACGCCACCTCGGGGAGCGGCTGTTCGACCGCTCGGCCCGGCGGGCGCGGCTGACCCCGTTCGGCCGGGACATGCTGCCCCGGGCACGCCGCCTGGTGCGGCTCGCGGACGCGCTGGAGCAGGACGCGAAGCGCGCGCGGTTGCGGCCGCTGCGGCTGGCGGTGCCCGCGACCTGCCCCACCCGGGCGCTCGCGGAGCTCGACGCCGAGGCGCGCTCGCACGAGCTGTTCCTCGAATTCCGCCCGGCCGCCCCCGCGGAACGGCTCGACTTCGCCCACACCCACGACGTGCGCGCCGCGCTCACCGCCGTGCCCGCCGACGAGGCCGTGTGGACCGTGCCGCTGGGCGTCGCCTCGGCCGTGGACCTCGATCGGGCGGCGGTGCACCTGGATTCGCTGCGCGCCGGCCGCACGGGCCGGGCGCCGCGCCGCCGGGTGTGGATCCAGCCGGAGGACGACGTGCCGCACGTGCGGGACCGGCTGCTGCGGGTGCGCGACGCGGTGGGGCTGCGGCCCACGCAGGTCGTCGTGGCAGAGTCGTTGAGCGCGGGCGTCGCCGACGTCCTGGGCTCGGCGGACCTGCTGCTGTGCTCGCGGGCGCAGGCGGGCGAGTTCGCGCTGCACTGGCATCCGATCGCCGAGCTGCCGCTGGCGCGCGGCTACGACGTCACCGCGGAGGCCGGGCCCGACGCCGACCGGTTGCGCACCGCGTTGTGGCGGGGCATCGCCCGCTGCCTCGGCGCGGACGCCTGACCGCCCGTCCCTGCTGAGGAGTCCTTGCGGAATGATCTTTCGATCGGTGTCCTGTCAGCGGCGGAGCCGCTGAGCAGTGACCGGCTTGAGCGGGCCGGCCACCGGCGGGTTCTCAGCGGCTTCCTCGCGAGGACGGCGATTTCGCCGTGGACATACCTGAGGAATCGCGGTCACACCAGGAAAACGGGTGGCGAGGAAGCCGCTGAGGTTCCGCCACCCGACCAGCTACGCAGGTCATTCTGAAACGACCCCCGAACCGGAGAACCAGTTGAACGCCGAAGCACTGATCAGCGATCTCGTCGCCGAACTCGACGACGGGGGCCTGCGCGGCTCGTTCCTGGTGCGCGACCTGCGTTCCGGGCGGGAGATCGGCATCGAACCGGACGTCGCCCACCCCGTCGCCTCGCTGATCAAGATCCCGCTGGCCGCCGCCACCGCGGAGCGCATCCGCCGCGGCGAGCTCGACGGCGCCACCGAACTGCTGGTGCTGCCCGGCCAGGTCACCACCCCCGGGCCGACCGGGCTGAGCCGGTTCCGGCATCCGGCGCGGGTGGCGGTCGACGACCTGATGTACCTGGCGATGGCGCTGTCCGACAACGTCGCGGCCGACTCGCTGTTCGCGATCACCCCGCCCGCGGAGGTCACCCGGATGCTGCGGGACTGGGGGCTGCGCGGCATCACCGCGCGGCACCGCGTCGGTGACCTCAGCGAGACGCCCGCGGAGCGCTTCGACGACGCGGACGTGCACCTGGCGCACTCGCTGGCGATCGGCGCCGCCACCGCCGGGCGCGGGCACCCGATCGCGCAGCTCGACGTGACCCGCGCGAATTCAGGTTCGGCGCGCGATTTCGTGAACCTGCTGCAGGCGCTGTGGACGCCGTCGTCGATCGACGGCGGTGTCGCCGAGCGGGTGCGGGAGCTCATGGGCGCCAACCTGATCCGGCACCGGCTCGCGCCGGACTTCAGCTCCGACGCCACGTCGTGGTCGTCGAAGACGGGGACGGTGCTGAACCTGCGCCACGAGGTCGGCGTCGTCGAGCACGCGGGCGGCGGGGTGTTCGCCGTCGCGGCGCTCACCGAGTCGCGAGTGCCCGCCGCGACGCAGCCGGAAGCCGAAGCGCTCATGGCGCGCGTCGCCCGCGTGCTGCACGACCGGTTGCGCACCGGCTGACGCGGCGGTCGCGCGCGGCGGACTCCGATCAAGTCAATTCGGGTATCGAACGGTACCGATTCGGGTTTGGACGCGCGGTGATCACCGCTCCTACGGTGAGGCGCGTCCGGTGCCGGGCCGCGACCGAAGGAGTGGCCGATGTCGTTCACGCCCGATCAGCACGATTCCGCGCTGAACGCCGCCATCGGCAAGATCTTCCGGCGGATCGTCCCGCTGTTCGTGATCATGCTGATCTGCAACCAGCTCAACCGCTCCAACATCGGCTACGCGGAGAGCCACCTGGAAGCCGACGTCGGCATCGGTGCCGCCGCCTACGGATTCGGCGCCGGGTTGTTCTTCATCGCCTACGCGCTGTTCGAGCTGCCCAGCAACGTGCTGATGGAGCGCTTCGGCGCGAAGATCTGGCTCACCCGGATCATGGTCAGCTGGGGGCTGGTGTCGGCGGCGATGGCGCTGGTCTCCAGCCCGGAGATGTTCTACGTGCTGCGTTTCCTGCTCGGCGCGGCCGAAGCCGGCTTCTTCCCCGCGGTGCTGTTCTACTTCACCCGCTGGTTGCCGGATTCGCACCGGGGCCGGGCGACCGCGCTGTTCGTCGCGGGTTCGTCGATCGCCGCCGCCATCTCGGGTCCGCTGTCGGGCCCGCTGCTGTCGATGGACGGGCTGCTGGGCGCGCACGGCTGGCAGTGGATGTTCGGGCTGGAAGGCGCGCTGTCGGTCGTCGTCGGCATCATCGCGTTCTTCTTCCTCGACGCCCAGGTCCGCGACGCGCGCTGGCTCACCGACGGCGAGAAGGACGCGCTGACGAACCGGATCGCCGCCGAGGACGCGGTGAAGTCCTCCGGTGATCGCGGCGGTTCGCGCTGGCGGCTGCTGGCGCAGCCGAAGCTGCTGCTGTTCTGCTGGATCTACTTCGCCATCCAGTTGTCCATCTACGCCAACACGTTCTGGTTGCCCTCGATCGTGCGGCGCATCGACGGGACCGACGACGTCACGGTCGGACTGCTGTCCTCCTTGCCGTGGATCTGCGCGATCATCGCGATGTACCTGGCGGGCCGCGCCGGGGACCGGATGGGCGATCGGCGCCCGCTGCTGATCATCGCGCTGCTCACCGCGGCGGTCGGGACCTGGCTGGCGGCGGTCGTGTCGCCGTGGCCCGCGCTGGTGTTCCTGTGCCTGGCCGCGATGGGCTTCAAGAGCGCCAGCCCGCTGTTCTGGTCCATCCCGCAGCAGACCTTGAGCCCGCGCATCGTCGCCCCCGCCATCGCCGTGATCAACTCGCTGGGCAACCTGGGCGGTTTCGTCGCCCCGTTCGGCTTCGGCGTCCTCAAGGAGCAGACCGGCACCGTCACCTACGGCCTCTACGCCCTGGCCTTCGCCTCGTTGCTGGCGGCGGCATCGGTACTGGTCCTGCGGAGCGGAAAGGCACGGCCCGCAGCGGAGACGAACGAGCCCGCGGCGCGGTGAGGAAGCCACTTGCCGAGCGACCACCCGGGCGAACCGAGCAGCGCAGCGATCACCCCGGCAGCGCGCCGATCTCCGGGCTGTCGGGGCCGAAGGTGCGGCGCAGGTCCCGCTGCGCGAAGCGGTCGCCGGCGCGTTCCAGGTAGCGGCGTCCGCGGCGGCTGCGGGCGATCAGCCCGGACCGCACGAGGTTCGTCGCGACGATCGGCGGGATCGCCCAGATCGGCGTCACCGGCAGCTCCAGGTCGCGCAGGTCCCGCTTGCCGAGGAAGTACCGCAGCATGCTCAGCAGCCGCAGCCGCGCGTACGGTCCGGCGATCGCGCCGAACCGGCCGTGGTCCAGGTTGCGCTTGCCTTCGACCAGCGCTCCGGACAACGCCGCGCCCGCCGGCGTGACGTCGTCCTGCACGCGCAGGATGTGGTAGTTGAAGCGGTTTTGCTCGCGTTCGGTGTCGAACAGGCAGTCCTCGTCGACGCCCATCAACCAACCCACGTACTTCCACGCGTGCATCACCGCGCGCGACTCCGCGGGCGTCACGATCCAGCCGAGCGCGCGCACCCCGAGCAGCAGGGTGCTGTTGAACAGGCCGAGCGTGGAGGCCTGATCGGCCTGGTTGATCGGCAGTCCCCACCGCTGCGCGTCCCACCGGCCGTTCGTCTCGAAGCGGTGGTTGATCAGCGCGTGCATCGCCCGCACGTGCACGGTGAGCTTGAAGCCCTCGCCGTCGCGGCGCATCCCGCCCGGCCGGCTGATGGCCAGCGCCCACTTCTTCGTCTCACCGAGCCTGCGCATCGCGGTGGAGCCGGTCAGCCCACCGGTGGCCACCAGCAGATCCGCGGGCCCGCCGAACCGATAACCGCCGATCAGCGACAGCTGCAGCAGCACGTCGTCCACGCTGCGGCCCATCCGGCGGATCGTGCGCGCTCCGCGCTCCACCTCATCGAAGTCGACCCAGTCCGGAACCTCGTCCACCACCGCGAAGAACTCGCGCAGCGGCTCCGGCGCGTCCGGCACCGAGTCGATGCCGTGCTCCAGCGCCTGCCCGAACCGGGCCATCGTCACGCGCTCCGCGTCCGGCCGATCCCGGCCCATCGCGCGCACCAGCCGCGCGCCGGCCTCGTCGCGGGTGGACATCTTGCGCCCGATCCGGTCCACCAGCTCCTCGTCGAGCTCCTTCACCCCGGCCGCCAGGCGCAGGACGCGCCCGATGCGTTCGGAGCGCTCCGGCGCCCCGCGGAACCGGGTGGGGTACGCGGTCTCGGAAGGGCGTTGCGCCACGGAGGTCATGTGAACGATGCTGACACGAAGATTCATTCGCGTTCAATTCGCTTTTGCGGGATCGGGGAGGGCTTTTCGGTGTCCGGGTGGCGGAATCCCAGCTGCTCGCTCGCTGCGGGATCTTCTCGCGAGCGGCTCTCCTACGGGGGAAGAAGCCGTCCTCCCGAGGAAATGGCGGAGACACCGCCGGTGGCCGGTTCGCTGCGGCGGTCGGTCGCCGCCGAGAGGACGGGGCTCAACGCGCGGTGGCTATTCGTCGAGGAGTGGTCGTGACGTCGCGTGCTCGGCGGCCGGTGCGCCGCGAACCCCGGCAGGAGCGGTCCCGCGCGATGGTCGAGCGAATCCTCGACGCGGGTCACGCGGTCCTGCTGGAGCACGGCTACGACCGGGCGAGCACCAGCCGCATCGCCGCCGCCGCGGAGATCAGCCCCGGCTCGCTGTACCAGTACTTCCCGGACAAGCACGTGCTGCTGGCCCAGGTCATCGACCGCTCCACCGATCGGATGCACGCTCGCATTTCGAGCGCGTTCGTCGGCAACCTCGCGGGCGGATCGCTGACGGGCGCGGTGCGCGGCAACGTGCTCGCGCTGCTCGACGCGTTCGAGGAGAACGCGGGCCTGGTGCGGGTGCTCCACGAGCAGCTGCCGCCCGCCGCCGACACCCGGCGGGGCGACTTCAAGCAGCGCATCGACGAGCTGGTGACGACCACGCTGCTGCTGCACGACGGCGGGCGCGGCGGCCGGGTGGACGCGGTCGCGTGGGTGCTGGTGCGCACCGTGGAGTACCTGACGATCAGCTACGTCCTGGACCGCCCGCGCATCGACCGCGACACCGTCGTCGACGAGATCACCGGCCTGCTCACCGGCTACCTCGCCGACCGGATCGGCGCCCGGCGGCCCGGAACCGGGTGAGCGGGCGACGTCAAGCCGCACGGCTCCCGGATGTCCCCGCACCGCACGGGATCCGCCGCGCCCGAACTCACTCGACGGCGCGCGGGTCGACCGACAGCAACGGCCGGAACGAGGCGATGTTCGCGTCCTCGCCCACCGCGCGCCCCTCAGCTTCCACCCACGCGTGCGCGCCGAACGGCGCCGTGCGCGCCCCCACCCGCCAGCTCGGCCACTGGCCGCGCATCCGGCTCAGCAGCGCGGTCGCGATCGAGCGCGGCAGGCATCCCTTGCCCGCGCAGGTCACGCTGATCGCCACGACCGCCCGCCTGGCCGCCAGCACCTGATCGTGCTCGGCGGGCCGCGCCCGGCCCCGCACCGCCACGAGCACCGCCCTGATCCGCCGCGGTGGCAGCCGCGACAACCCCAGCGCGAGCACGACGGCGAGGCGGGCGGCGAGCCGGATCCGCAGCGGGGCGCGGTCGTCGTGGCGGAACAACGTCTCGGGTGTGCTCATGAGCGCACCGCCAGCTTCGCTGCCGTCAGCTGCTCCGCCAGCTCGTGCACGTCCGCCAGCACCTGCGCGGGGTCCACCTCGCCGGGCGGGCACTCGGCGACGAGCGCGGTCGCGACGTCCTGCTCGCAGGCTCCGTCGAGCAGCATCCGCACCGTGGTCGCGGCCGTGCGGTTGAGCTGCCAGTACTCCCCGGAGCGCTGGTCGAGAAGCACGCCGCCGTCGTCGGTGCCGACCAGGGAGACGTCCCGGTGCAGGCGCACGGTCATGAGGTCACCTCGGTGCGTTCGGCGAGCACCCGGGGCGCGGTCCGCTCGTCGAGATCGCGCAGCCAGCGCTCGCAGCTGAACGTCATGGACATCGCGTACGGGGTGAACAGGCGCAGCTGGAAACCGGTGCACACGGCGCGCAACCTGCTCTCGTCGATCAGGCCCAGCCCCGCGAGGCGCGAGTCCTCGCACAGCTCGGTCAGCGCGGCCACGTTCCGGCGGATCCCGGCGTGCTCCAGGTTGGAACCCTCCGCCTTGGTGACCCGCCGCAACGAGCGGTCCGGCACGATCCCGCGCATCGCCTCGGTCAGCAGCGGCTTGTAGCGCCACGGGGAACGACGCTCGTAGGGGCGGGCGGCGACGCACGCGGCGATGACCGCGTCGTCCAGGTACGGCGAGCTGAGCCGGATCCCTTCGGCGGCGTACACCGGCACGGTGCCGCGCACCAGGTTCGCGCACAGCCGGATGCCCCACATCGTGTGGTGCTCGGTCCAGCCGACGTCGTGGCGGCCCGCGGCGTCGGCCTCCTCGACGAGCAGTTCCCGCACCGCCTCCACCGCGTCCCGGGTCGCCCACGGCGGTAGTTGCAGCAGCGCCGAAGCCCTTTCGTCGTCCAGCGGGGAGGCGATCACGCGGCGCGCGCGGTCGGCCAGCCAAGCCGGGTAGGTGCGGCGCTGCTCCCACGCCATGCGGGCGATGTCGGCCCACGTCCAGTGCTCCAGCGCGCGGTATCCGCGCAACTGGGAGAACGCGGTCCACGGCCGGGTGTGCATGAAGTCGAACACGCCGGACGACCCGCCGGGCAGCACTTCGTCCCCGCCGTCCCCGGTGAGGTGCAGCTCCGTCCCGGCATCGCCGAGGTGCGCCGCGAGCGCCCGGTACATCGTGCGGTCCTCGATGCCGGGGAACGGTTCCTCCCCGGCGGGCCCGGCGCGCAGCAGGTCGTCGTAGGGCGTGGGCAGGTCGGCGAACGCGAATTGCAGACGGCGCACACCGGGAAGGGCTTCGGCGGCGAGGTCCGCCCAGTGCGGGTCGTCGTCGCCGACGTCGGTGGCCAACGTGGTGAGCGTCGTCAGCGGTCGTCCGCCCTGGGCGGCGAGGAAGCACAACGTCGTCGAGTCGAGGCCGCCGGAGAGGTCGCTGCTCACGGTCAGCCCGGAGTCCACCCGCGCCCGCACCGCGTGGTCGAGCGCCACGCGCAGCCGTGCCGCCGCGTCCCGCAGCGGGACGTCGGCGGGAGGCGGGCTCCACCGCCGGTGCACCTGCGCCCGCCCCTGCTCGTCCAGCACGAGGCAGCCGTCCTCGTCGACCGCGTGCAACCCCTGCCACAGCGGGGTGTTCACCGTGTGCAGCGCGACTTCGGAGAGCAGCAGCCGCAGCAGCAGCCGCCGCGGGTCCACGTCCGCTCCGGTGATCGCGCCGAGCACGTCGGCGCGGGTGGCGGCCACGGTGATGCCGCCGACCCGGGCGTGCACCAGCCTGCGCAGCCCGGACAGGGTTCCTTGAGCGCGCACCACGCCGCGCACCGACGCCAGCAGGTGGTAGCAGCCCGCCTGCTCGAACGCCGTCCCGTCGAGGTCCGCGACCGAACGGGTGCGGTCGGCGATCCGGCTCAGCACTTCGGGGTCCGCGGCGCACGAGCCGAGCGCGGCGACCTTCGTATGGCCTGCCACGCCGACCCGCAGGTCCGCCGCACCCCAGTCGCCGACCAGCCAGGGACGTCCGGACGGGTGGTCGACGCGGTGCGCGCCGCCCAGCTCGTCCGCGATCGGGGCGGACGACGGGTGGTCCGGCAGGACGACGAGCCACTCGCCCGCGCGGTTGAAACGGTTCATGGAAGAGGCCTCCAGCCGGGAACGGGCGAGCGATTGGCGCGAGCCACGGTGGCCCGTGGCTCGCGCTCCTGTCCGCGGTGCTCGGTGGCTCAGAGCAGGATGTGGCGGGGGCGACGGCGCCCGGCCTTGTCCTTCTTCGCCGGCCGGCTGTGCTGGGTCAGCTTCTGGAAGCCGCCGACCTTGAGGATGCTGGGCTTGGAATACATGGCCACTCCTTGGAATCGGTGGTGCCCTGTTCTCATTTCCCTAGACGCTGATCAGCGTAATGATGATGCTATCCGGGGTGCGGCCGGCAATCCATGTCGAGCCGGGATTCCGGCTGCCTTTCCGCGGTCGGAAAGTGTCGTTCGCGATGGCGCGAAAGGCGCACTTCGATGGCACGTACGTGCAGGTGGTGGCCGTTTCCATGGCGGATTCGTGACGTGTCGTCAGGTATGTTCGACAGGATTCTGGAAGTAATCGCGTCGATTCCGGTGATTCATCGTGATCGTGGGTCGTTACCCTTTTTCGGGTGTGCGAGAAGGGCTTCGCCGGAATGGTTAGGCGAAGCCCTTCCCGGGTGCGGACGCGCTCAGTTCGCGGTGGTTCCGGTGACCCGGCCGGCGTCCAGCGTCACCACCGCGTCCGCGGCGCGCACCGTGGACGGGCGGTGCGCGATCACCAGCAGCGTGCACTCGTCGGAGACCTTCGCGATCGTCTCGGTCAGCGCCGCCTCGTTCGCGCTGTCGAGCTGCGAGGTCGGCTCGTCCAGCAGCAGCAACCGGGGCCGCGGCAGCAGCGCGCGGGCCAGCGCGATCCGTTGCCGCTCGCCCCCGGAGAGCAGATCGCCGTGCTCACCGACGGGCGTGTCCAGCCCGTGCGGCAGTCGCCGCACCAAGGTCTCCAGCGCCGCCAGCCGCAGCACGCGCTGGACCTCCTCGGCGGGAGCGTCCGGGCGGGCGTAGGCGATGTTCTCGCCCAAGGTGCCGTGCATGATCGGGCAGTGCTGCTCCACGAGGCTCAGCTGCGCCCGGCACTCGCGGCGGCTCATGCCCTCGCGCACGTCGACGCCGTCGAGCAGGATCCGCCCGCTGTCCTGGTCGTAGAACCGGGCCAGCAGCGCGAAGATCGTCGACTTGCCGGCGCCGGACGCCCCGACGAGCGCGACGTGGGTGTTGCGCGGCACGGCGAACGAGACGCCGCGCAGCACCGGTTCGTCCGGGTCGTAGCCGAACCAGACGTCGCGCAGCTCCACCGCGGGCACCTCCGGCGCGACCGGTTCGCGCGGTGTGGTGGTGACCGGGGCGCGATCCTCCTCCACCGGCATCCGCGTCACGTCGTCGACGCGCTGCAACGCGGCCAGGCCGCGCTGCAAGGTGGCCATCACGTCGAAGATGTTGGCCATCGGCGTGGCGATGTAGGTGACGTAGAGCAGGAACCCCACCAGGTCGGCGAGCGTCGAGGCGCCGCTGACGACCCGGATGCCGCCGACGACGAGCACCGCGATCAGCGAGGCGTGCATGGCCAGCGTCATCGCCGGGTTCACGACGGAATCCCGTTTGGCGGCACCCAGGTTCTGCTCGTACACCTGCCGGGCGCGCCGCCCGATGCGCTCCTGCTCGCGGTCCTCCGCGCGCAGCACCCGCACCGTGCGGATCGCCGAGAGCGCCCGCTCCAGTTCCGCGGTCATCCCGCCGAGGCTGTCCTGGGCGTCCTCCACGTTCCGGCGAATCCCCGCCAGCAGCAGCATGGTCAGCGCCCCGATCGCCCCGATGATCACCAGCACGATGAGGAACATCGCGGCGTCCAGCCAGATCATCATGGCGGTCCCGCCGAGCACGACGAACACGCCGACGACGACCTCGGAGAGGTCGTAGGCCAAGGTGTCCCGCAAAAGGGTCGTATCGCTGGTGGTGCGCGCGAGCAGGTCGCCGAGCCGCCGCTGCTCGTAGCGGCGCATCGGCAGCCGCAGCAGCGTGCCGATCACCCGCAGCCGCAGGCCCAGCACGATGCCCTCGCCGGAGCGTTCCAGCGCGTAGTGCCCGAGCGCGGAGACCACGGCCTCGCTGAGGAACACCGCGGCCAGCAACCAGATCAGCGGCAGGTACGGCTGCTGCCGGGAGAACGCGTCGATGGCGCGACCGGCCAGCAGCGGCTGCACCAGCCCCAAACCGGCGCCCAGCAGCGAGAGCACCAGCGCGATCATGATCGCGCGCTGGTGCCCGCGGGCGACCCTGATCAGGTCGCGGACGCCGACCCGCCTGGCCGGTTCGTCCGGGACCTGCTCGTCGACGAGTTCGGGGGAGTCCTCCTCGTCGTCGTCGCCATGCCTGGTCGGCCGGAAGACTTGTAGCACGTGACTCCTTCGGGGCGTTGATCGAGGAACTTCCGGGGAATCCGGGCGGATCCGCCGGCGCGAGTCAGTGGCAGCGGGCGCGTGGCGGCGGTCGTCCGGCCGCCTCCGAGCCCGCCGCGGTCGCGCTTTCGTCCCCTGAGATGAGTCCCCACCGCGTGGCGGTGGCGATGGCCTCGCTGCGGTTGCGGGAGCCCAGCCGGTGGTAGATCTCCCGGACCAGCCGGTACATCTGCCGTTCCGAGTACCCGGCGGACTTGGCGATGTCGGCGACGGGACTGCCCATCGCCAGCCGGGTCAGCAGTTCGCGATCCACGCCGGTGAGGTTCAGCGCGGTCGGCGGGCGGGTGGTTCCGGCCGACAGCGACCGGGCGACGTCGAGCGGCAGCAGGACCGAACCGCGCAGCGCCAGCCGCAGCACGGTGATGATCTCGTCGAGCGCCGCGTCCTGGGCCACCAGGCCGTCGGCTCCGAGGCGCAGCGCCGCGCGGTAGTCCTCGGGGTCCGGCTCGTCGAGCAGTGCGATCAGCACTCGGGCCCGCCGGGTCGCGCGCAGCGTGGCCAGCATCGTGGCGTCGGACCGCGACACCTCGACGAGGCACGCGTCCCACTCGCCGGTGTCCGGCGCGTCCGCCGGAGCGGACTCCTGCACCGCGAATTCTGATTTCTCCAAGCCCAGCGCGAGCCCGTAGCGGTAAGCGGG
>NZ_JBSFWJ010000100.1:0-15814 GCF_053592695.1 Saccharopolyspora sp. NPDC002578
TCAGCGGCTTCCTCGCGAGGACAGCTTTTTTCCTCGTGGCGGAGCCACTTGGAAAAAAGATCCCGCAGCGAGGAAGCCGCTGAGGTTCCGCTACCCGGACACCCAAGCAACACGAGCCGTGGAAGCAATCCCTAAAACCGACCTTCCACGCACCACCGCAACCACACGCCCAAACCGGGGAAGGTTTTAGAACCCGACGCCACACGCCAAGCCGAGCGGGACTCCGCAAACCCAGCCACACGCCCAAGCCGGGAGACTGCGAAGCCCCTCAACGGAAGAGGGGAAAGGTGGAGGAGTCGGCCTGTAAGCCGGATCCTGTTCGCGGGCGTCTCGCGACGTCCCGTTCGGCGACCATCCATCTCGGCCTGCCGTCACCGGCAGGCTCCAGCGGCCTACCCGCAGGCTCGGGCGGGCAGCCCTCGAACACCTGCGCAGACGCTGATCGGCGTCCTCTTGGCCTTGCTCCGGGTGGGGTTTACCTAGCCGCCCCGGTCACCCGGGGCGCTGGTGGTCTCTTACACCACCGTTTCACCCTTACCCGGTCGGCGAACCGTCCGGGCGGTCTGTTCTCTGTGGCACTGTCCCGCGGGTTTCCCCGGGTTGCCGTTAGCAACCACCCTGCCCTGTGGAGTCCGGACTTTCCTCGACGCGGGCGGTGCCCGTGCCGCGGCCGCCCGGCCGACTCATCCACCAGGTTCCAGTCTAGCGAGCCAGGGCTCCGCGTTCGGTGCCGCCCGCCTCGTCGCCGCCGGAGGATTCGGGCATTTCAGACGGTGACGAAGCGGGTCGCTGGTCACTGCCCGTGGAGCGACCTGGACGCGGCGGTGACCGGTGGAGCCGCTACGCTGGATGCAGTCAAGATCACGTCCGGGTGGCGGGTGATGACGCGGTGACACGATCGCCGGTCGGCGTCCGTTGAACGGGTTTCGGTGCGTCGTCGAAAGGTGTGCCGAATTCCACTGACCGGCCGATTCATGCACTGTGCGTGAGGAAGGGGCTCGCATCAGAGTGAACGATCAGGGGTTCCCGATCCAGCGCAAGTCCGCCCCTCGCTCCTCCGCGTTCATTGCTCCATCCGAGTCAAGCCCGAACGGCCTATTCGGCGAGTGAGCCGGCCTGCCGACGTCTTCGGTGGTGCTGGATCAACCACTACTGCTGGTGACCATGTCATGTTCTACTCGTATCGTCGCGTCGGGAAGATCCTGTCGGCCGACGTACCTGCCCGACGACCCTTCACGCACTCAGGGGTAACAAGATGACCGCCATGCCGCTGGAAACGTTGGCGCACGTGCACGTGCTGGCCACGCTCGACCCGTTGGCGCAGCAGACAGGTCTCGGCACCGAAGGCATCCGCGGCTGGATCCTCAACAACCTGCTGCCGCTGCTCCTGCTGGCGGTCGCGCTGCTGCTGCTGTGGCTCGGCGGCGGCAAGGGCGACAACGCCGGCGTGATGCGCCGCGTGATGGGCGTCTTCGTGGCGCTGGCCCTGATCGGCTTCGCGGTCACCGGCGCGGGCGTGGACATCGGCACGTTCATCGCCGGCCTGTTCAGCACCAGCGGGTGATCGCCAGTGCGGATCCGCACCGATGACGAGGTCTACCGGGTCGATGCCGTGTGGCTCGGCCCGCCGAAGGCGACGTTCCCGTGGCGGGCGCGCTACGTCGCCTGGGGAGTGGGGACCATCGTGTTCCTGCTGGTGCTGGCCATCGAACGCCGGATGAACATCGGCTTCGGCCTGTTCTCCACCGGCTGGGCGGTCGTCATCACGATCCTCGTTACGCGGATCGTGTGTTCCCGGATCACCCACGAACGGCCGCTGGGAGCCGTGATGGTGATGTGGTTGCGTGAACTGACCGCACCTCGTGAACGTTCCGCCGGACGCGGCGGGGCGGCGGGCGCGGCCCGGATCAAGGTGCGCACCCAGCGGCCCCGGCCGAAGCAGAAGCAGCCCAGACAAGCAAAGCAGCCCACTCGGCGAAGCCGGGGAGGGCAGGCCCCGCAGGCCCGGCGCACCGGCCGGTCCCCCCACGGAGGCCAGCCCGCCGGCGGTTCGACCAGGCAGGTCCGCCGCACCAGGAAGTCCGCGGGACGCACCAAGTCCGCGGGCGGGCGTGCGCGTAGCAAGGAGGTTCGCGGTGTTCGGTCGCCGTCGAGGCGGTGAGCGCCAGCCCCAGGGCCCCGGCGCGCCCCAGCGTGCCCCGCAGGGCGGGAGCAAGGCGCGGGGCAAGGCGAAACGGCAGGACCGCAGGCTTCCTGACGAACAGTCGTTGCCGAGCTACACGCCTTCCATCGCCGCCAGGTCGATCGACGGTCACCTGCTGCGCACCGGCCAGGACGTGTTCGCCTGGTACCGGCTGTCGCCGCAGCGCTGGTCCTTCCGCTCCGATTCGCAGCGCCAGGACCTGATCGCCGCCATCGCCGGGCAGTACGCGGAGCTCCAGGGCCGCTGGATGCACCTGCGGGTCACCAGCCGCCCGTACCCGATCCGGATGTGGGCGGAGGCGCACGTGCACAACGCGCGCGGCGCGCTGCCCGACGCGCCCGGCGCGCTGAGCTTCGACGACTACATGGTCGGCGAGCAGCAGCAGCTGATGGGCCGCTCCATGGCGGAGAAGGAGGTCTACCTCGGCGTCCAGGTGCAGACCCGCAACGTGGTGGACCGCGCCGTGGAACGTGCCGCGCCGCTGCTGCGCCGGGTGTTCCCGGAGGCCGTGGACGCCGAGCTCGTCGCGCTCGACAGCGAGATCGAGCACTTGGACCAGGTGATCGGCTCCGCAGGGCTGGACGGGCGTCCGGTGACGGCCGAGGAGATCTCCTGGCTGATGCACCGGTCCTGCTCGCTGGGCCTGCCCGCGCCGCGCAACCTGCCCGCCGTGCCGGGCGCGGAGTGGGAACCCGAGGACTTGGCGTCGTTCACCGACGCCGCCGACATGTACCAGGAGCCGTACTCGCCGACCGCCACGGTCCGCGGGCGCACCGGCTCCAACGCGGGCATCACCCGGCACGTCGCGGTGCTGACCGTCGGCCAGACCCACGGCCTGCAGATCCCGGAGATCGACGATCCGTGGATCCAGCACTCCGACCGGCTGCCCGCTCCCGTCGAGTGGTCCGCGCGCATCTACGTGCGCAGGCCCGAGGACGTGGGCGGCGAGCTGCAGCGCCAGATGAACAAGGTGCGCTCGCAGGTCCGGCACTACACCGAGGAGCACGGCCTGGAGCCGCCGACCTCGCTGGCCCGCCAGGCGGGCCGGGTGCTGGAGATCGACGACGAGATGACCACCGGGTTCACCGCGCTGGCCACCCGGGTCCGCTCGTGGTGGCGGCTGGCCGTGTCCGGGCCGACCGAGCGCGACGCGCTGCGCCTCGCGCAGCAGATCCTGGACCTGTACAAGCCGAAGGTCGCCATCGAGCACCCCGAGGCGCAGTACGCGATGGCCCGCGAGTTCATCCCCGGTGAGCAGCTGGCCTCCGGCGCGTACATGCGGCGGGGTTCGGTCCTGTGGGCCGCGGCCTCGGTTCCGCAGGCCACCGCGGAGGTGGGCGACCGGCGCGGCATCCTGCTCGGCGAGACGTGCACCGCTACCCGGCGTCCGGTGGCCTGGGACCCGTGGATGGCGCAGGAGGTCCGCGACGCCTCGGGGCTGACGGCGATGGTCGCCGGTCTCGGCGGTGGCAAGTCCTTCCTCGGCGGCGGCACCGTCTACAAGACCTTGCGGGCGGGCGCGCACTGGACGTTGCTGGACCCGTCGGGTCCGTTGGCGGAGCTGTGCAAGCTCCCCGAGCTGCGGCCCTACGCGCGGCCGATCAACCTGCTCAACGCCCAGCCCGGCATCCTCAACCCGTACCGGGTGGTGGCGGAACCGCAGCTGGAGCACTTCGTCGACGAGGACGACCCGGAGCGCAGCTGGCGCCGCGAACGCGCGCTGTCGGCCGCGACCCGGCGGCGGCTGGTGCTGGACGTGCTCACCGGCCTGCTGCCCTACGAGGTCGCCCGGCTGCCGCAGACCCGGATCGTGCTGCTGCGCGCGGTGCGCGCCGTCGGCGGCCGGCCGGACGCGCACCCGGGCATGGTCTTCGAAGCGCTGCGCCGGGACGCCTCCGAGCACCACGAGCACGCGGTGGTGGTCGCCGACTTCCTCGACGAGATCCGCGAGCGCATGTCGCTGCTCATCCCGGAGGCCGACGCCGACCCGTACTCGGAGACCCGCGAGGACCGGCTCACGGTGCTCACCATGGCGGGCTTGGCGCTGCCGAAGGACGGCGTCGGGCGCGAGCACTGGACCGACGCGGAAGCCCTCGGCGTGGAGATGCTGAACCTGGCGGCGTGGCTGACCCAGCGCTCCGTCTACGAGCGGCCGAAGGACGAGCGCAAGGGCGTCTGGATCGACGAGGCGTTCTTCCTGTCCGAGGTTCCGACGGGCCGGGTGCTGATGAACCGGTTCGCGCGCGACTCGCGGAAGTGGAACGTGCGGGTGCTGCTGTCGAGCCAGATCCCGGCGGACTTCCTGCGCATCCAGGGCTTCGTGTCGCTGCTGGACTCGGTGTTCGTCGGCAGGCTCGACGACGAGCAGGCCCAGTCGGACGCGTTGCGGTTGCTGAAGGTTCCGGTCGGCGCGGGCTACGAGCAGGTCGTCTCCGCGCTGGGCCGCAGGCCCGGACCGGCGCGCAACAGCACCGAGCGGGACCGGGCGCCGCGGCAGTTCATCTTCGGCGACGGCGCGGGCGGTGTGGAGCGCATCCGCATCGACTTCGGCGGCCCGCACCTGGAGCACCTGCGCGACGCGCTGGACACCACTCCGGGCAGCCGCGAACCGGACCCGGATCAGCGCGCGCTGCCCGGCTCCGGCGGCGAGGCGAACTCCGACACCCCGCCGCGGCCGTCGCCGCCGCCGGTGCCGGAGGACGACTACGCGGACGACATCGACGGCTTCGACGAGTTCGAACTCGAAACCGTCGGCATCGGGCCGGGCGAGGAACGCACCAACGGAACCGACCGCTCGCAGCAGCGGCCCGGTCAAGGCGGAGACGAAGTGCGGTGAGCGCGCTGTTCGCGCCCACGATCATGGCGGCGATGATCGTGGCGGTGATCTGGGCCGCGAAGCGGGCGGCGTCCCGGTGGCGCAGCGCCGCGCGCCGCAGGGGTCGTCGTCCGGCGGTGCTGCTGGTCGGCGCCCTGGTCGCGATCCAGGCGCTGATCGGGGCACCGGTGTCGGCGCAGGGCTTGGACTGCAAGGAACCGCCGAGCCCGGAGCGCCCGCAGTCCGGCATGGTCGGCGCGATCGACCGCGCCCCCTTGGGCACGGGCGTGCCGGGCAGCCCCTACGACGAGTTCGGCTACGCCGGCCACGTCTGGCACAACTACGACCTGGGCTGCGGGCCGCAGGGCATGATGAACCCGAACGCCCTGGTCGACACGTGGCTGGGCAACGAGCTGTTCAACGTGTCCAAGAACCTCGTCGGCGCCACCAACGGGCTGCACTACGCGCTGGTCAACGGCAACCTCATGGGTCCGCTGGACGACCTGATCGCGACGGGCACCGTGGCGCTCTACGACAGCGTGTTCACCCCGTGGTTCGGGGTCGCGGCGCTGGTCCTGGCGGTGCTGCTGTTCCGCTACATCTGGCAGGGCGACCTGGCCACGATCGGCAAGCGCACCATGTGGGCGCTGGCCGGGTTGTGGTTCGCCTCCGCCACCTACCTCACTCCGATGATCTACACGCACGCCTTGGACGAGGTCGTGATCACCGGGACTTCCGTGGTGCAGTCGGGTTTCCTGCAACAGGTCGGCGTCGGTGACGCCACCAACTCGTTGCCGACGGAGCTGCACGAGCAGGTGGTCTACAACAACTGGCTGCGCGGTGAGTTCGGGGCTCCGGACGCACCGGAGGCCGAGCGGTTCGGTCCGCAGCTGCTGCGCGCCCAGGCGTGGACGAAGCAGGAGGTCGAGGCGAACGCCGACAAGGGTCCGGCGACGCCGAAGACCGACGCGTTCACCGACGTCGCGAGCCAGTTGCAGAGCACCAGCGCTTACGGCTACTTCCAGGGCAAGGACGGCAGCAGGGTCGGGGCGGCGATGCTGTCGCTGGTGCAGGGCCTCGCGTTCGCCTCGTTCCAGCTGATGGCGAAGGCCGCGATCCTGCTGGCTCAGGTGCTGCTGCGGGTGCTGATCCTGGCCGGGCCGCTGATCGGCCTGGTCGCGCTGTTGAATCACCAGGTCCTGCGCGCGGTCGGGCGGATCGCCGGTGCGGCGATGCTGAACGTGCTGGTGATCGCCGCGATGGCCGGGCTGCACACCTGGGTGCTGATGTGGATCTTCAACGGGCCGACGCCGTTCGACGTGCTCCTGCAGATCCTGCTGGCGGGGCTGGTGACGATCGTGTTCATCATGATCGGCAAGCCGGTCCACCGGATGGGGCAGATGGTGCAGCTCTCGGTCGGCGGCAACGGTGGCGTGGCGCAGGCTTCGCGCGGCGTGTTCGGCCGGTTCCGCGGGCGCAGGCCCGCCGACGACCCGAGCGGTGACTTCTGGGAGCAGGTCCGCGAATCCGACCCGGACGCGCCGCCGCCGGACCCCGCGGGCCAGCGCGGCCGGTGGCAGACCCGGCCGGAGGCCGATCACCAGGCGATGTCGGCCACGGCGCAGCGGCTCGACCGGCAAGGGGGGCCGTGGGCGGCGTTGCCCGGCAGCGGCGCACCCACCGGCGGCGGCATGGGGTCGCCCGCGCTGCCCGCGTCCGGCCCGGCGGGCGAGCGGCGACCGGGTGGTCCGGCCGCGGCGTTGCCGGAGGGCAGGGCCAGCCGGGTGGTGGACACCGCTCCGGTCTCCGACGTCGCGTGGGATCGGCGGGAGGAGGAACCGGTGCTGGTGCCGTCCCTGTCGGAACAGGCGCCGATGCCCGCCCCGGCCGAAGCGACCGCGCCGCGCCGGGCCGACATGGAAGTCGTCGCGGGCAAGCCGGTGTACGTCGTGTACCGGCCGTCGCGCGGGCTGGAGGTGGCCGATGAGGACTGACCGGCCACAGTGGACTGACTCTTGGAATGACCTGCGCAGGTGTCCGGGGAGCGGAACCTCAGCGGCCTTCTCGCTGCCCGTTCTCCTGATGTGGCCGCGATTTCTGATGCGTGCCGTACACGGCGAAGTCGCTGGCCACGCGAGAAGGCCGCTGAGAACCCGGCGGTGGTCTTTTTGCTCAAGCTGGTCACTGCTCAGCGGCTCCGCCGCTGACAGGACAACGAATGAAGAACGGGCCGGACGGGTGCGAACCCGGCCGGCGGGGTGAAGGAGAACGGGCCATGCCGATCCGGACGCATCGGGGGCGCGCCGCGGTCTACCGGCGGCTGTGGGGCTGGCCGCTGCGGTCGCCGAAGCACTTGGTGACCGCGGTGATCGTGCTCGCCGCGGTCGCCACCGTCGTCGGGTTCCTGCTGCCCGAGCCACCGCCGACGCGGAACTACCGCGACCAGTCGCAGAGCGCCGAGCAGCACCAGGCCGCCCCGGCGCCGCCGACCCGCACGCCCGCGCCGCCGACGTTCTCGGTGCCCGACACCCCGCCGCCGCCCGCGCCCGCCGACCCCGCCGGGCTGAAGGTCGTCGAGGCATGGGGCAAGAAGTGGGCGACGCACCCGCCGGGCACGGCCTCGGCGCAGTGGGTCGAAGGCCTGCGCCCGTACACCACCGACGAGTTCATCACCGAGATGGCCTCGGTGGACCCCGCGAACGTGCCGTCGACGGCGATCACCGGGCCGCCGCAGCCGTTGAGCTCCACCGCGAACGCGATGAGCGCCCGGTTATCGACCGACGCCGGCGACATCGAAGTAGATCTGATGAGAACCCCGCAGGGATGGCGCGTCTCCGGCTACAACAAGGTGAGCTGACATGCGAAAACTCTTGGTGCTGGTCGTGGTGTTGTCCGGCTTCGCCGGGCTGGTCGGGCTGGGTGCGTTCGTGATCGTGCTCTCCGGCATGCAGGGCGCGCAGAGCTGGTCCGGGTGCAGCGCGGGCCTCGGCCCGTCGGGCGACGGGCGGGGCCGCGGCGAGAGTGACGCGGGCAGCCTCGACCAGGAGTCCGTGGCCATCGCCAAGGAGATCATCAAGATCGGCAAGGAGCGGAACCTGCCGCCGCGCGCGTGGCAGGTCGCGATCCAGGCGGGCAAGACCGAGTCGAACCTGGCGAACCTGACCCACGGCGACCGCGACTCGCTGGGCATCTTC
Source organism: Saccharopolyspora sp. NPDC002578 (assembly GCF_053592695.1). Taxonomy (NCBI): domain Bacteria; kingdom Bacillati; phylum Actinomycetota; class Actinomycetes; order Pseudonocardiales; family Pseudonocardiaceae; genus Saccharopolyspora; species Saccharopolyspora sp. NPDC002578. The sequence goes on from NZ_JBSFWJ010000100.1 coordinate 8,213, forward strand.
CAGATGCGGCCCTCCATGGGCTGGGGCAGCGTCGCGCAGGTCACCGATGTGCAGTACCAGATCAACAAGTTCTACGACGTGCTGCTGGAAGTCCCCGACTGGGAAGGGCTGCAGCCGGGCACCGCCGCGCAGCGCGTGGAGCGCTCCGCCTACCCGCTGCGGTACCACGAGTGGGAGCCGATGGCGGCGCACCTGGTCAGCGTCGAAGGCCAGGTCTCCGGGTTCAGCGGGTGCGAGGACCTGCCCTCGGCGAGCGTGCTGGCCACCAAGGCGATCTCCTTCGCCGACCAGCAGATCGGAAAGCCCTACGTGTGGGGCGCGGCCGGGCCGAGTTCGTTCGACTGCTCCGGGCTCACCCAGATGGCCTGGAAGGAGTCCGGGGTGCACATCCCGAAGTACTCGCGGTCCCAGTACACCGACGGCGGGGCGCACATCCCGCTCGCGCAGGCCCAGCCCGGCGACCTCGTGTTCTGGGGTGCGGGCCGGGAACCGGGAGCGATCCACCACGTCGCGCTGTACCTGGGCGACAACCAGATCCTGCACGCGCCGCAGCCCGGCGAATCCGTGGAGCGCACCGAGATGTGGGACGGCGGTGAGCTGCTGCCGACCGTCGTCCGGCCCGGTGGTGACGCGCCGCCGCAGGCCGCTCCGCAGCAGCCCTCGATCCGACCGGCTCCGCCGAGCACCGGGGAGCCCGCGGGCGTGCTGCCCGCGCCCGGACCGGCGGGGTCGCAGCCGGCCGGTCACCCGGTGCGGCAGCCGGTGTAGCCGGTACCGGGCAACCGGGTCAGCACCGTCCGGCGTCGTGCGAACGCGGTGCGACACGGGTGGCGCGGAAGGTTCGGACCGCTGATCGAGGCGGTTCGCTGTGGCAATCTTGGGCGGGGCCGTCCGATGGCCCGACCTGGCGGCTCAACGGGTCCGCGGCCCGCTGCGCCGCGTGCGCAGGACGAGCACCGCCGTGGCGGTGCGGATCCCGCGGCGTCCTACACCGGGAGGAAGCATGTTCACCCCAGATCCCATTCCGAGGCGTTCCGCACCTCCGGCGTCGAGCACGCCCCTGGGTGACTATCTGTCCCGCGCCGGGCACGGGGTCGACTCCGGTTACGCGGTGCTGCCCCGTTCGCTGGCGGAGTCGATGCCGCTGCCGTGGCAGCAGCACATGCGCCACCTGCTCGCCGAGTTCCACCAGGCCTTCGGGCACCTGCAGTGGCCGGTGTACCGGGTGGTGCCGTCCCGGTACGAGCGGTTGGTCGACCTCGACGACGACCAGCTCGCCGAGGTGGGCTGCACCGTGGAGGTCGGCGACAGCGGTGAGCTGGAGTACCGGATGCGCGACGGCCGCCGCATCGACAACCCGGAGACCCAGCAGGTCCTGGTGTCCTGCCTGGACCCCATTCCCCGCAGGCAGCCGGACGGGCGCCCGCCCGCGCCGGGAGCTCCGCCGCCGCCCGCGTGGTGAGCGGCGGTCGCCGCGGGTGATCAGCGGTGTGAACCGTCCGGCGGCGTGACATGAGGCGGTCTCCCGTGCGAGGCTCGGAACATGGCCCGCGATGGTTGGTACTTCTGCTTGAAGCACCAGCAGGTCGAGCCCGCCGCGGGATGCCGCGCCGCCGACCGGCTGGGGCCCTACCCTGATCGCGCCACGGCCGAGCACGCTCTGGAACTCGCCAAGGAGCGCACCGAGGCGGCCGACGAGGCCGATCGGCGCTGGGCCGAGGAGGACTGAGCTCCGATGGCGACGGCACAGGTACCACGAGGTGGCACCGATGCCGTCGCAGCACCCCGGCTGGGCGCCGGCCCGCCGCCGCATCCGCGGCGCCCCGCGGACGGCATGTGCGATTTCGCCGCCGTGCGCAAGGACTTCAGCCTTCCCGCCGAGTTCCCCACCGCCGCGCTGACGGAGGTGGAGCAGACCGTCGCGCAACCCGTGTTCGACGGGGCCAGGGTGGACGCGACGGAGTTGCCGCTGGTCACGGTCGACCCGGTGGGCGCGAAGGACCTCGATCAAGCGGTGCTGCTGACTCGTCGCGGCAACGGGTTCCGCGTCGAGTACGCGATCGCGGACGTGGCCGCGTACGTGCGTCCGGGCGGCGTGCTGGACGCGGAGGTGCGCCGCCGCGGTCAGACCTTGTACCTGCCGGACGGGAACGTGCCGCTGCACCCGACGCTGTTATCGGAGGGCGCGGCCAGCCTGCTGCCCGATCAGGTGCGGCCCGCGGTGCTGTGGACGATCGACCTGGACTCGGACGGGCTGGCGGTGCGCACGCGGGTGCGGCGGGCGCTGGTGCGCTCGGTCGCGCAGCTCGACTACGAGGGCGTGCAGCGCGCGCTGCGGGCGGGCCTCGCGCACCCGTCGATCGCGCTGCTGCCGGTGATCGGGAGGTTGCGCCGGGCGCAGGCGTTGCGGCGCGGCGCGATCGAACTGGGCCTGCCGGAGCAGCAGGTGGAGGCCGACGAGTCCGGCGGCTGGCGGGTCGCGCTGCGGCCGCGGCTGGTCGTGGAGGAGTGGAACGCGGAGATCTCCCTGCTCACCGGCATGTGCGCGGCCGAGATGATGCTGGAGGCGGGCGTCGGGATCCTGCGCACCGTGCCCGACCCGGAGCCGCCGACGGTGGCCGCGCTGCGGCGCTCCGCGGCCCGGCTGGGCGTGGAGTGGCCGGAGGACCTGCCGCCGGCGGAGGCGCTGGCGGGGATCGACCCGGTGCGGCCGGAGGCGCTGGCGGTGCACGTCGCGGCGACGCGGCTGCTGCGCGGAGCGGGCTACACCTCGTTCGAGTCGGCCGCCCCGTCCAAACCGCGCCACGCCGGGATCGGCGCCCCGTACGCGCACGTGACGGCTCCGCTGCGGCGGTTGGTGGACCGCTACGGCGCCGAGGTGTGCCTGGCGGTAGGAGAGGGTCGCGCGGTGCCGGCCTGGGTCCGGGAGGCGCTGCCCGCGCTGCCCTCCGCGATGGGCTCCTCGGACCGGGTGGCGACGCAGGTGGAGCGGGCGTGCCTGGCGCAGGCCCAGGCGTGGTCGCTGGCGGGCCGGGTGGGGTCGGTGTTCCCCGCGACGGTGCTGCGGACGGGCTCCGGCGACGGCGAGATCTTCATCCCGGAGCCGCCCGTGATCGCGCGCTGCTCGGGCGACGACCTCACCGAGGGCCAGCGGATCCAGGTCCGCCTCACTCGCGCGGACCCGCACCGCCGCGAGGTCGAGTTCACCAAGGCCTGACCACCGGCGGCGACCACCCGATCGTTCGGCGCCGGAGCGGCTGCGAAGATCATTCCGAGCGCCCGTCCGCGATCCCGCGTTCGGGTCGGCGGGTGGCGCGGCGGTGACCACCTGGGACGTCGGCACCGCTGCCCGCCCCGCCACGCGGAACGAGTTCGCAGGCACGTGCTGGGAGGCTCGTTCAGTGGGGCGAAGCACAGGGGGTTCGTCTAGCGCGGGCTCCGGTGGGTGCGGATCGTGGAAGGGCAGCGTCGCAACGTGACAACGAGGAGGCCCGTCGTGGCTGAGGTGCACGAGATGACCGTCGGTGTGCTCGGAGGCACCGGCGCGCAGGGCAAGGGCCTGGCGATCAGGTGGGCCGCGGCCGGGCTGCGCGTGGTGATCGGCTCGCGCAAGGCCGAACGCGCTCAGGACGCGGCGCGGGAGATCGCCGAGATCGCCGACGGGCAGGTCACCGGGGAGGACAACGCGGGGTGCGCCGCCGCGGCCGACGTCGTGCTGGCCGCGTTGCCGTGGGACGCGCACGCGGACACCTTGGGAGCGCTGCGCGAGCAGCTCGCCGGCAAGATCGTCATCGATTGCGTGAACCCGCTCGGGTTCGACAAGCAGGGCCCGTTCGCGCTGGACGTGCCCGAGGGCAGCGCCGCGCAGCAGGCCGCCGCGCTGCTGCCGGACTCGCGGGTCACCGCGGCGTTCCACCACGTCTCGGCGGTGACCTTGGCGGACCTGTCCGTCGAGCACGTCGACCTGGACGTGCTGGTGCTCGGCGACGACCGCGAGGCCACCGACGTGGTGCGCGAACTCGCCGACGTGATCCCCGGGGTGCGCGGCATCTTCGGCGGCCGGTTGCGCAACGCACACCAGGTGGAGGCGCTCACGGCGAACCTCATCGCGATCAACCGCCGCTACAAGGCGCACGCGGGCGTGCGGATCACCGACGTGTGAGCTCGCGCCCCGGCGGGGCACCCTCGCGGCAGGAGGAGGGATTGGCATGGTGCGGCAGCCGACCCAGTTGCCGTCGGAGGCGGCGAGCTGGACCGACGACGAGCGGGAACGCGCCAGCCAGCTGCTCGACGGTCACGCCACCGTGGTCAACGTGCGCAAGCAGGGCCCGCACCGGCACCTGGTGCCGTGGTTGCAGCGGCAGGGGCTGCTGACCTACGTCGGCCACTCCGGTCCGCGGCACTCGTGGGCGGCCTCCGAGTTCGCGAGCCCGTTCGTGGGGGAAGCGAAGTCGGACCGGGAGGCGATGGTCCGCCACTACGAGCAGTGGCTGGACCAGCAGCCCGACCTCGTGCGCCGGTTGCGCGAGGGCGAGCTCAGCGGCCGAGCCCTCGGCTGCTGGTGCGCCCCGAAGACCTGCCACGCCGACGTCCTCGCCCACCGAGCCGACTGACGACAGGAGTGAGCGGACCGTTCGTCCAACGGGATTGGGCGAACGGTCCGTTCACCGTGACTGGAGCACGTCAGGGGTGCAGTGGGGTTTGAGTGAGCGGACCGTTCGTCCAACGAGATGGGACGAACGGTCCGTTCACTTCGAACCGGGCGCGTCGCTGACGGCGTGGGGATCAGGTGAGCGGACCGTTTGCCCAATGGGATTGGGCGAACGGTCCGTTCACTTGCGACCTGAGCCGTGACGGCGTGCCGCCGGGATCGGGTGTGCCGTCAGTTGAAGGAGTGTTCTGCGGCGGGGAAGGAGCCGCCGCGGACTTCGTCGGCGAAGCGGCCAGCGGCGTCGGCGAGGACGCCGCCCAGGTCGGCGTAGCGCTTCACGAAGCGGGCGGTGCGCCCGGTGTTCATGCCCGCCATGTCCGTCCACACCAGCACTTGCCCGTCGGTGTCCGGTCCGGCCCCGATGCCGACGGTGGGGATTCGCAGTTCGGCGGTGACGTGCTTGGCGGCCTCTGCCGGAACCATCTCCAGCACGACCGCGAACGCACCGGCCTCCTGCAGCGCCTGCGCGTCGGCGAGCAGTTCCGCGGCCTGATCGCCCCGGCCCTGCACCCGATAGCCGCCGAGCCCGTGCTCGCTCTGCGGCGTGAACCCGATGTGCCCCATCACGGGAATCCCGGCGGACACGAGCGCTTCGACCTGAGCGGCGTAGCGTCGTCCGCCTTCGAGCTTGACCGCGTGCGCCCGGCCTTCCTTCATGAAGCGGGTCGCGGTGGCCAGCGCCTGCTCGGGGGAGCCCTGGTAGGAGCCGAACGGCAGGTCGGCGACGACCAGGGCGTGCTCGGCGGCGCCGGTGACGGCGCGGACCAGCGGCAGCAGTTCGTCCACGGTCACCGGTAGCGAGGACTCGTAGCCGTAGACGTTGTTGGCCGCCGAGTCGCCGACCAGCAGCACCGGGATTCCGGCCTGGTCGAAGATCCGCGCGGTGTACATGTCGTAGGAGGTGAGCATCGGCCAGTTCTCGCCGCGCTCCTTGAGCTGTTGCAGGTGGGGGATGCGAACGCGGCGCCGGGCGGGAGTGCTCCCGTACGGGGCGGCGGTTTCGCTCTGGGCGGGCTGCGAAGAGTGTGCAGCAGTCATCGTTGACCGTCCTTTTCCTCAAGGCCCGCGCTGCGGGTCCCTGGGCGTTATGCGACGTCCTTGCGCTCGCCAGGGTCGCACGCCCCGGCGCCGCCCAGGAGCCTTCGACGACGCACGTCACAGCTCGGCTGGGTCCGCCGGGCGGATGCGCGCCCGGCGTTGCACCGATGCATCCCCGTTGCGCTCAGCGGAGCCAGGTGGTGGCAACCGAACGCAGCAGGCAGCGGCGTCCGTACGCACCTTCAGCCCAGTGCGTTGGGCCCTCCGGGTCAAGTCAAGATCATCTACTGGACCTGGTTCGGGCATTTTGCCTAGCCTGATCGCGTTGCAACGCACCAAAGAGGGAGCAGCATGACCGCGGCCAAAGAAGCTCCAGACATCTTGTCTCCGGAATTCGCCATCGATCCGAACCCGTCCTACCAAGTGCTGCGAGATGAATTCCCGCTGCTTTGGCACGAAGCGACCCAGAGCTACATCGTGTCCCGCTACGCGGACGTGAAGCGGGCGTTCCGCGAGCCGGTGTTCACCACTCAGAATTACGACTGGCAGCTCGAACCCGTGCACGGCCGCACCATCCTGCAGCTCGACGGCAGGGAGCACGCCGTCCGCCGCGCACTGGTCGCTCCGGCGTTCCGCGGCAGCGAGCTGCACGAGAAGTTCCTGCCGGTGATCAAGCGGAACTCCCGGGCGCTGATCGACCGGTTCCGCGGCACCGGCAGCGTGGACCTCGTCGCCGACTACGCGACCAAGTTCCCGATCAACGTGATCGCCGACATGCTGGGGCTGCGGGAGGAGGACCGCGGCCGGTTCCAGGGCTGGTACACGGCGATCATCGCCTTCCTCGGCAACCTGAGCCAGGACCCGGACGTCATCGAGGCGGGCATGCGGACCCGCACCGAGTTCGCCGAGTACATGATCCCGGTGATCCAGGACCGCCGCGAGAACCTCGGCGACGACCTGCTCTCCACCCTGTGCACGGCCGAGATCGACGGCACCAAGATGAGCGACGAGGACATCAAGGCGTTCTGCAGCCTGCTGCTCGCCGCGGGCGGGGAGACCACGGACAAGGCCATCGCCGCCCTGTTCCTGAACCTGCTGCAGCACCCGGACCAGTTCGCCGCGGTGCGCGCCGACCGCGATCTGATCCCGCAGGCCTTCGCCGAGACGCTGCGCTTCTCCCCGCCGGTGCACATGATCATGCGCCAGCCCGCGGAGGACGTCGAGCTCAGCGGTGGCGTGGTGCCCAGGGGCAGCACGGTGACCTGCCTGATCGGGGCGGCGAACCGGGACGACGGGCACTACTCGCACCCGGACCGGTTCGACGTGTTCCGGGAGGACCTGCCGGCGCGCACGGCGTTCACGGCCGCCGCCGACCACCTCTCGTTCGCGCTGGGCAGGCACTTCTGCGTCGGAGCCCTGCTGGCGAAGTCCGAGATCGAGGTCGGCATCAACGACCTGCTCGACGCGATGCCGGACGCCGAACTGGCCTCCGGTTTCGACCCCGTCGAACAGGGCGTGTTCACCCGAGGCCCGCAATCGGTCCCGGTCCGCTTCACCCCCAACTGACGGCGACCCGAACCGAACGGCGAGCGAAGCGAATCCGTGCAGTAGGGCGGGCGAAGCGCCGCTTGCTTTGCGGCCGAAGGCCGTGCCTCGCGGCGAAGCCGTGCAGTGGACGAGCGAAGCGAAGTCTGCCTTGCGGCCGAAGGCCGTGCCTGTATGTGCGAAGCACATAGCCCACGTCCACAAGCCGACCACCCGCGGGTTCTCAGTCGTCTTCTCGCGAGGACAGCTTTTTCCCTCGTGGCGGAGCCACTAGGGAAAAAGATCCCGCAGCGAGAAGACGACTGAGG
>NZ_JBSFWJ010000101.1:0-15547 GCF_053592695.1 Saccharopolyspora sp. NPDC002578
GAGCTGATCAACGACCAGGGCGGAGTGGCCTGGTTCCACCGGACCACGTTGTGGGGCAACACCCTCGACCACAGCCGCACCGGCGCCTACACGCCCTTGCGCTTCCCCGGCCAGTACGCCGACCCGGAAACAGGCCTGAACTACAACTTCCACCGCCACTACGACCCGAGCACGGGACGGTACGGCAGTGGGGACCCGCTGGGGTTGGCGGCGGGGCCTAGGCCCCACGGTTATGTATTCAATCCTCAGGCCCTCGTTGACCCCTTGGGGTTGACGGCGGAGGATTCTACTAGGTGGGTTGACCCAAACACGATTAACTTTTCCCAGCGCACCATTTCCGGCAATGACTACGCTGAACTGATGCGGCAGAATAAGTGGGATTGGAATCGGTCTGATGCTGCGCTGCATGTGCTTGAGGTGGACGGGCAGCTGGTAACGTATGACAATCGAAGGCTTGATGCTGCTCGTGAGGTGGGCACTCCACTTGTTCCAGTGCAGCAGGTCAACCCCAATGCTCCTCATCCTGACAGCAGTAAGGGGATGACTTGGCAAGAAAAGTTTGAGCAGCGATTCAACGATCGAAGAAACAAGAAGGCTGGTGGCGTGGTTCCTGACACGGGCCTTCGGGAAAGGCCAGCGAAGCCGGGGTGTAACAAGTGACCAAGATTCAAGATCTGTGGAACCAGTGGATGCTTCCGATTAGAGATGGCATCTATGGTGCCAGTGGTGAAAGCTTCGCTGCAAGGTTGAGCTTCTCGGGGGGTTCGAAAGTTGAGGTGCTGGAGGAGTTTAGTCTCGATGAGATGATGGAGAACGACCCCGAGGAGGTGACCTCTATCGATATTACCAATAAGGTGGAGTGGTCTGGGGCGTACTTCTTCGCGGGGGAAGGGTCGTACGGGTCGGAAGGATTTTTCGGGCGAGAAACATCCGATGGTGAACTGATGTGGGTTGCCTATTTTGAAGAAGGTAATCCATTTCGGGATATCGAAGTTCGCGACGGCGTGGTCGGGTTTACCTCGACCGCGGGTTTTACGGTATACGCCGATGCTGATTCGGTCAGATTTCGTCCCGTGTCCGTTGATGAAGGGTCGGCCTGATGAAGTTCGGGCGGCCCGACCTGTCGGTCGATGTGCAGGGGTGATCGTGGGACACCGCTGCCACGCACCTGGTGCAGCGGTGTTCGGTGGGTGGGTTGTTGAGGAGGCGGCGGTGTACCGGGCCGGTGAGGAAGTGGCCGCAGGCGCAGGGGATTCGGAACGTTTCGTAGTGCGCGGGCACCAGGTGCCATCCGGTTTCCAGGACCGAGGTCATCCACGTGCAGCCCGCTACCGGGTGGTGGTCGGGGAGCGGGACGACTGATCCGCACCGGTCATGAACCGGCATCGCCGTCGCTCCGGGCGAGGGCGGCGAGCGCTTCGTGGATTCGTTCGCACTTGGTCGCGTCCACGGCGGCCCGGTACGGCTGGCGGCAGTAGTAGCAGGTGCGGATCGTCCGTTCCAGCGGTGTCCAGTCGGACGTCTCCGCCGCGTCCGCGCGGTGTTCGATCATTGATTCGGGTGGGTCGTGACGCTGCATTGCTCAGCCCCCTGCTCGGTCAGGTGAATCCGCGACGCCACTTCCGCTGCGACCGGGCCGTTGCCGAATCCGCTGGTAGCTTCGCTCCGTTTTGGTAATGGCGATCTTCGTAGGAGCATGGTGATCGCCTCAACCGAGTTGCCGGCTGCGCAGCGGGTGAACGTCGGGCGAGCGCCGTGCGGACGAGAACCGGGGAGTGAGCAGGTGGCAGCGACTCCGAAAGCACGTGCGCTGGGCATCGCCGTGCGCAAGATCCGCAACGAACGCCAGGTGACGTTGCGCGAGTTAGGGGAGCGGATCGGACGCCACTCCGGCGAGATCTCGCGCTGGGAGAACGGGGAGCGCCCGTTCACCCCGGAGCGGGTTGCGCAGATCCTCGGGGCGTTGGACGTCAACGGGACGCGGTTCCAGGAGATCGTGTCGCTGGCTTACGAGACGAAGAACCCGCCGTGGGTGGCGACGGCGTTGCCCGAGCGGGAGCAGCAGCTGTCGGCCTTGATCGACTTCGAGCAGGCCGCGACGCGGATCACCGAGGTCTCTCCGTTGCTGGTGCCGGGCTTGTTGCAGGAAGCGGGATACATTCGGGCGATCATGGGAGCGGGCGGAGTGCCGTCGAGCGAGGTGTCGGCGCGGGTCGCGCTGCGACTGGGGCGCCGCGAAGTGCTCACGCGAACCGATCCGGTGACCATGCGGGCGTTCCTCGGCGAGGCCGTGCTGCACCAGATCGTCGGCGACGCCGGGACCATGGCGGCGCAGCTGCGGCATCTGGTCGACAGCGCACGGCGCCCGAACGTCGAGCTGCGCGTGGTTCCGTTCCGCAGCGGCTGGCAACCGGCGCTGGAAGGCGCGTTCACACTGCTCGAATCGGAGGTGTCCACCCCGATCGTGCAGTTGGAGAACCGCCGTTCCACCTTGTTCCTGCACGAGGACGACGACATCAGGGCGTACCGCCAGGCCGTTGATCACCTGGACGACATCGCCCTCGGTGCGGCGGAAACGAGCAGAGCCATGGCCCGACGGATCCAGAGTCTGGAGCGAATGTGATGAGCGAACAACGCCGGTGGCTGAAGTCCAGCCGGAGTCAGAATGGCTCCGCGTGCGTTGAGGTGTCGGCGGATCTCCGCTTGGTGCGGGATTCGAAGGACCCATCAGGTCCGGTCTTACGCGTCGACGTGCCCGCGTTCACGGAGGCGGTCAAGCGAGGTCGTTTCGACCGCCGATGATCCGGGGCAGAGTCGCGCGCCCGGAACCCGCTGAGAGTTCCGGGCGCACCGCCTCAGTCCTCGCCCGATGTCCACGGGAACACGTACGACATCGCGAACCCGAGCAGTCCGGTGACTCCGGCCGCGATCGTCGTCGGTTCGCCCAGCAGGTCGACCGCGCCGGACACCAGCGCGGCGTTGCCGATGATGATGCCGACGGCTTGGACGAGGACCAGCGCGACGCCGAGCACCAGGAACACGACGAGGCAGACCTTGAACACCGGCATGCTGATCCGCTGCGCGAGGGCGCGGGCGGTGCCGGGCTGATGGGATTCGGTCGACATGGTTTCCCTTTCGCTCAGGCGGGAACGGGGAGCAGGCCGGTCGCGACGAGCACTCCGATGGCCAGGATCGGCAGCACGAACCAGAGGATGAGCCGCAGGAACGTGCGGGACGGATCGACGCCGGCGATGCCGGTGGCGATGTAGATCGGCGCGGCACCGGGCGGGGAGGCCCCCTCGGTCGAGGCGAAGATGAGGATGGCGGTGGCCGCGGCGGCCGGGGGTGCTCCGGCGGCGGTCAGGGCGCTGAAGGCGACGCCGCCGACCGCGGCGATGGTGGCGGTTCCGGTCAGCGGCGCCGCGATCACGACGAGCAGCAGCCCCACCACCGAGGCGACGATCCACAGCGGAGCCTCGAAGCCTTCCATGATGGTGGTGAGCTGCGCGACCAGTCCCAGCTCGCCGAGGCTGGCCGCCGCAGCGAACGCGAACAGCAGGGTGGCGCCGATGACCGCGTAGCGCGAAGCCATGTTGCCGAGGTACGTGCTCCACTCGCGTCCCGTGCGAGGCAGCCGCCGCCACGCCACGAGCAGCGTCGCGAGGATGGTGAGCACCGGGATCCACACGATGACGCTGATGTCGTCCGCCGCGTCGCCGACGCGGGATTCCAGGAATCGCACGCCGAAATCGAGCGTCAGCACGACCGGGATGGCGATGCCCGCGTACACCAGCAGCGAGCTGAAACCCTGCTTCAGCGCGACCCGCAACGGCGCGATGTCCTCGCCGGAGATCTTCGCGATCTGGAACCGGCGGACCCAGATGAACACCACGACGAACCGGTACAGCACCGTCCACAACCCACCGGCGAAGGCCGCGACGATGAGCTGGTCCGCGCTGAGCACCGGCGCCACCGCCGCCGAACCCAGCAGCAGGAACATCGACGAGCTCGGCGGGATGGAGATCCCCAGCCCGGCGTTGCCCGCGACCAGCGCCGCCGCCAGATCGGGCCGCCACCGCGACCGGATCATCCACGGGATCGTCACCGACCCGACGGAGGCGGCGATGCCGGAACCCGATCCGGCGGGGCCGCCGAGCAGGGCCGCCGCCGATGTCGACACGTACGCGGAACCTCCCCGGAGCCTGCCGAACACCGAGTTGAGCAATGTGACCTGCCGGTCGATGAGGCCGAGCTCGGTCATCAGATACCCCATGAACACGAACGCCAGGGCAGCGAACACCACCTCCTCGGAGAGGGCTTCGTCCAGCCCCGCGCGAGCGAGTTCCAGCGCGTCGCCGCCGCCGAACAGGCACACGGCGACGAATCCGACGAGCATCGCTTCGCCGATGTTGCGCTTCAGGACGGTGTTCCAGACGACGATGATCGCGATGTAGGTGATGAGTGCCCACACTGCTACGCCCACGACGAGCTCCTTTGAATCGTTGCGGGGTCACCGGGAAGGTGAGCGGATCGGACGGGGCGCGTCGTCGGGACCTGCGACGTCGGCGCCGGACTTCGGTGGCCGGCTCCGGCTCAGCCGCGTTCGGCGAGCCGGTCCGCGAGCGCGAGGGTGCTGCGGGCCTTGGCGATGATGGGCGCGTCGACGAACCGCCCGTCGGGCAGTGCCAGCGCGCCCTCGCCGCCGTGCTGCTCGGCCGCCGCGACGACCTCACCGGCGCGGGCGATCTCCTCGGGAGTCGGGCGGAACGCGTCCCGGATGATGGGGACCTGGCGGGGATGGATGGCGGAGCGGCCGAACATGCCGAGGGATCTGCCGTGCGCGCAGGACGCCCGCAGGCCCGCCTCGTCGTGTACGTCCGCGTGCACCGACATCGCCACCGGGGGCAGACCGGCCGCTGCTGCGGCCAGCACCAGCCGCAACCGGAGGTGGTCGAAGGCGCGTTGGTCCGTGATCGACAGTTCCGCCGCGAGATCCTGCTCGCCGAGCCCGACACCGGCGACCCTCGGGTGCGCGCAGATCGCCGCCGCGTCGGTGAGGCCGCGTGCCGATTCCAGCAGCGCCTGCACCGGTGTCGGCCGGTCGCCGAAAGCCTCGTCGACGACGGCGAGATCCCGTACGCCGTGGATCTTCGGGACCCGCACCGCGTCCAGGCCCGGCAGTTCGGCGAGCGCGGCGAGGTCCGCCCGACCGCGTTCCGTCGCCGGATCGTTGATCCGCACGTGCAGTTCGGGACCTGACCTGCGTTCGGCCAGGTGAGCGCACACGTTCTCGCGCGCCACGTCCTTGCGGTCGGCGCCGACCGCGTCCTCCAAGTCGAGGATCACGATGTCGGCGCCGCTGGCCGCGGCCTTGCCGAACCGCTCCGGACGATCACCGGGCACGTAGAGGGAGCACACCGGCGGCGTCATGCCACGACCCCGCTCTCCCGCAGCTCGGCGATGCGCTTCGCGGAGTAGGACAGCTCCGCCAGCACGTCGTCGGTGTGCCGTCCCAGCGGTGGGCCGAGCCAGCGCACTTCGCCGGGCGTGTCGGACAGCCGGAACAGCACGTTCTGCACGGTGGTGGCGCCCAGTTCGTCGTCGTCGAGTTCGACGAAGGTCTGCAACGCCTCGTACTGCGGGTCCTGCGCGATGTCCGAGACGTCGTAGACGAGCGCGATCGCGGCCTGGGCCTGCTCGAACGAGTCGATCACCTCGTCGGCGTCGCGTTCGGCGATCCAGGTGGCGACGGCCGAGTCCAGCTCCTCGACGTGTTCCACGCGCCCGCGTCCGTGCTGGAACCACGGTTGTTCGGCGAGGTCCGGCCGTCCGACGAGGTGCATGACGCGTTCGGCGATGGCCTGCGCGCTGGTGGAGACCGCGACCCAACGGCCGTCGCGGGTGCGGTAGGTGTTGCGCGGAGCGTTGCTGTTGGATCGGTTGCCGGTCCGCGGCGGGATGGTGCCGAGCATCTTGTACGCGGTCATCTGCGGACCGAGGATGCTCACGATCGGCTCGATGATGGCCATGTCGATGACTTGGCCGCGCCCGGTCTCGTCCCTGGCCCGCAGCGCGACCATGATCGCGTAGGACATGGCGAGCCCGGCGATCCCGTCGGCCATCGCCAACGGCGGCAGTACCGGTGGCCCGTCCGGTTCGCCGGTGGATGCGGCGAACCCGCTCATCGCTTCGGCGAGCGTGCCGAAGCCCGGCTGCCGCGACATCGGGCCGTGCTGGCCGAACCCGGTCATCCGGGCGACCACGAGCCGCGGGTTGATCGCTTGGAGGTCGGCGGGGGACAGCCCCCACCGTTCCAGCGTTCCTGGCCGGAAGTTCTCGATGAGCACGTCGGCGTCGGCGCAGAGTTCGCGGATGATCAGCTGGCCTTCGGTGGTGGAGAGGTTCACGGCGGCGGTCCGCTTGTTGCGCGCCAGGGTCTTCCACCAAAGACCGACGCCATCGGCAGATGCGCCGTGGCCGCGCGCCGGGTCGCCGCGGGTCGGGTGCTCGATCTTGATCACGTCGGCGCCGAAGTCCGCGAGCAGCATCGCGGCGGACGGCCCGGCGAACAGGGTCGCGGCGTCGATGACGCGTAATCCGGTGAGGCTGGTCATGGAGATGTAACTTATAAGATGCAACTTGTAAGTCAAGGGTTGTTCGTGGTCGAACCGGGAGCGCTCGGGCAGGTGCGGGAGACTGGTCGTCCGTTTCCCGACACGAAGGATGGCGATGCAGTCAGGAGAACCGGCAGTGAACCGGCCACCGATGAGCAAGGCGGACTACGTCTACGACGTGCTGCTGGGCGAGCTGCGCAACGCCAGCATTCCGGGCGGCACGCCGTTGAAGGCGAACTCCATCGCCGAACGCCTCGGTGTCTCGATCACTCCGGTGCGGGAGGCGTTGCGGCGCCTGGAGAAGGACCGCCTGATCAGCTACGAGAGCCACCACGGCGCCACCGTGATCGACCTCAGCGACGACGCGTTGCGGGAGTTCTACGATGTGCGGGCCGTCGTCGAGGGGCTCGGCGCCAAGCTCGCCGCGGAGCGGATCACCGCGGAGCAGCTCGACGAACTCCGCCGCGTGCACCGCTCGATGCTCGACGACGCGGCTCGGGAACGCCACGACCTGCTCGGCGAGCAGAGCCGCCGCTTCCACCTGCTGATCACCGACATCGGTGGACCGGCGTTCCTGGGGCGGCAGGCTCGGGCCATCCGGAACAGCTACCCGGTGCCCGCGGGGGCGTCGCTGTGGCTGGAACCGGTGCGCGCGCAGGGACACCTCGACGCGCACCAGCAGATCATCGACGCGTTCGCCGATCGGGACGGCTACACCGCCGAGCGGATCATGATCGAGCACGTCCGCTTCAGCGGCAGGTACCGCGCCGACCGCGACGTCGGCTGAACCGGCGAGCGACGTCGGGCGGGAAGAGGTCGGCGGTCGTTCGGCGTCGGGTAGCGGCCTTTCGGCCGAGGTTCCGCTCGGGCCGGGCCAGGCATGCTGGCATGCGTCCCACCGGCCCGTCGTCGCAGGGAGTTGGCTCGTAGTGCCGCGTTCGTTCTCGGTCGTCCTCAAGGCGCTTCTCGGCGTGGTGGTGCTGTGCGTCGTCGTTCTGGTGGTGGTCGGGCCGTCGTCGGTGGCGTTGCACGAGGAAGTGCTGCACGCGGAGCGCTCGCAGGATGCCGGGGTGACCTACGAGTACGGCGGGTCGCGGTACTCCAGCGATCTGTACCTGCTGCGGATTCTGCGGCCGACCGGTGTCGAGTACGAGTTGCACCTGGGGCCGCACGCCGAGGTCTCCTACTACCCGGTGGAGGTCGGCTTCGGGGCGGCCGACGAGCCGCGAATTCACGACGTCCGGTGGCTGCCCGATGGTGTCCGGGTGCTCTTCGCGTCGGGGGAGGCGTTGGAAGTGCCCGCCGACAACTTCCGCAGTGTTCGTTGAGGGATGGTGCCATGACGAACACCTGGCCGTCCGCCGGTGCGGGAGTTCTGCCGCTGCCCTCGGGAAAGCTCGTTCGCGGACGCGGGCTGCGGAACCCGCTGCCCGCGGGGCCGATGCCCGATTTCGCGCTGCACCTGCTCGGTCGCCGTCCTGAACCGGCGGAGTGGGAGAGCCGTTGGGTGCGCTGGCCCGACTTCCGGCTTCCGCTGGACCGGTGGGACTTCGCCGATGCCTTGCGCGACTTGCTGGAGCGGGCGAGTGCCGAACGCGTCGAAGTCGCCTGCGGGGGCGGTGTCGGGCGGACGGGAACCGCGCTCGCATGCCTCGCCGTGCTCGACGGCGTTCCGCGCGCGGACGCGGTCGGCTACGTTCGGCGCCACTACTCGCCGCGCGCCGTAGAAACTCCGTGGCAGCGGAGGTTCGTGCGCCGCTGGAGCGCGAGTTGACAGCGCTACACCGTGCGTCAGCGCGAGTCGGTCAGGAAGTCCACGACCAGGGGTGAGGCGATGTCGCGGAACTCGTCGAAGTAGGCGTGGCGGGCTCCCGGCAGAACGTGCTTGGTGGCATGGGGAATTCGCTCCTCCAAGAGGTCGGCGTTGACGACGGGGGCGAAGCGGTCGGCGTCGCCGTGCAAGATCAAGGTGCGGGACTGGATCTCCGACAGGTGGTCCCAGGCGTCGTGCCGGGCGCTGACCCGCAGGTGCAGGCGGGTGGCTCCCGGCGTCATCGACGGGTCGCCGAGGACGGTGCTCTGCTCCGGCGTGCCGGTCCACGCGTCGGTGTACATCAGCTCGAACAGCGCGCGCCGGCGTTGCGCCGGGTCGGGGTTCATCAACGAGCGGCGCACCTGCTGGTCCCGCTCGACCGCGTGCGCGCCTCCGGGCGTGGTGCACCCGAGCACCAACCGGTCCACCAACTCCGGACGGTCCACGGCGAGCCACTGCGCGATGCGTCCGCCCATCGACGTGCCGTAGACGTGGGCGTGCGAGTGACCGGCCTCGTGCAGCACCGCGGCGGCGTCCGCGGCGAAGGACCTGGTCGTCCAGTCGGCCTCCGGTGCCGACGTGGCCCCGGTGCCCCGGTAGTCGAAGGTGATGGTGCGGAACCGGTCCTCGAAGTCCGAGCGCACCCCGTCCCACCAGCGTTGCGAGTTCGCCTGCCCCTGTAGCAGGAGCAGTGCGGGGCCGTCTTGGTTCCCCTCGACGCGGTAGCCGAGCCGGGCGCCGTCGGTGGTGGTGAACTCGCTCATGGCGGCAGTATCGTCCTTCACCCGAAGCCGACCGTGGCCCGGGCGTGCACGGTGTCGGGGTCGCTTCGCACCGAGAGCTCGGCCTCGTCGGCGGGATCGCCCACCACCAGCACGGGATCTCCGGCGAACACGGGTCTTCGAAGCCGGTAGTCCACATTGGACACAGGGCGATCCGGGATGCCGCGCCGGGCGAGTTCGGTCATCAGCAGGACCAGGATCGGGCCGTGCACGACCAGATCCGGGTAGGACTCGACCTCGCGCGCGTACGGCGCGTCGTAGTGGATGCGGTGCGAGTTCGCCGTCAGCGCGCTGAACCGGAACAGCCGCACCGGGTCACCGGTGAACGACTGCTGCCACGCCGCGTCGGAGGTCGGAAGCCGGTGCGGTCGCGCCACTTCCGGGGTCTTCGCCGTGCTTTCGCCGCTGCGGTAGACGTAGTCCTGCTCCTCGGTCAGGCGCAGGTCGCCCCCTTGGCGGTACTCGCTGCGCACGGTCACGAACGCCATCTCGCCCGAGCGGCCGGTCTTCACCGCGACGGCGCCCAGCGACCGCGTCCGCTCGGCGGGGACGCCCACGGTGAGCGGGCGGGTGACGGTGAGCCTGCCGCCCGCGAACATCCGCCGGCGATCGGGAACGGGCGGCAGGAAGTGCCCGGCCGCGGGATGTCCGTCGTCCCCGAGCTCGCCGTGCGGTGGCCAGTCCAGGAAGTACGCCCAGTGCCACAGCGCGGGCAGTTCGTCGCCCTCGGCGAAACCGTCGCCGGTCTCCAGGACCGCGGCGAGCGCGCCCGCCGGTTCGGGTGGCATCGGGTCCATCTCCACGACCGGTCGCGGAGCCCATCCTCGGAGGTGATCGTCGAGGTTCGACATCGGTGCTCCTCTCGGTGCGCGACGCGCATTTCGATCGGTGCCGCCCGGCGCTCAGGGGAGCGGCCGATGCGTGATTCCGCCGTACAAATGACCCGGCAAGCTTGTGGTTCTGGGTGCGCGGGTGTCAACGCTTCGGCGATGCGGAGTGCTGGATACACCCTGATCAAGTGATTTTCCATTTATGCGGCCGAAAACGGGCATCGGCCATCGATCCAGTTGACCGCATCGGGTCATTGACCCGTCGTCGGATTCGGCCGTACAAATGAGCTGCGGCGCCGCCGACCTGCGCGCCCCACGCCGTCAGCCGGGCAGGAGCGAGATCATGAGCACGCTGGACGTCCTGGACCCCGACGAGCGGCTGATCCTCGACACGGTCCGGGACTTCGTCGACAAGGACGTCAAACCCGTCGCGCGGGAGCTCGAACACGCCGACACCTACCCGGAGGCGCTGATCGAGCAGATGAAGAGCCTCGGCATCTTCGGTCTCGCCATTCCGGACGAGCACGGCGGCACACCGGTGTCCACGGCGTGCTACGTGCTCATCACCGAAGAGCTGGCGCGCGGATGGATGAGCCTGGCCGGGGCGATGGGCGGGCACACCGTCGTTTCGAAGCTGCTGCTGCACTTCGGCACCGAGCAGCAGCGCCGCCACTACCTGCCGCGGATGGCCACCGGCGAGATCCGCGCGACCATGGCGTTGACCGAACCCGGCGGCGGGTCCGACCTGCAGGCCATGAGCACGCACGCCCGGCGCGACGGGGACGGCTACTCCGTCAACGGGTCCAAGACGTGGATCACGAACTCGCGGCGATCCCAGCTGATCGCGTTGCTGTGCAAGACGAATCCGGACGCCGATCCCGCGCACCGGGGCATCTCGATCCTGCTGGTGGAGCACGGTCCGGGCCTGACCGTTTCCCGGGACCTGCCGAAGCTGGGCTACAAGGGAGTGGAGAGCTGCGAGCTGTCCTTCACCGACTACCGCGCCCCTGCCGACGCGGTGCTCGGCGGGGTCGAGGGCGGGGGTTTCGCGCAGATGATGAAAGGACTGGAGACGGGCCGCATCCAGGTCGCCTCCCGCGCGCTGGGCGTGGGCCGGGCCGCGCTGGAGGATGCGCTGCGCTACGCCCAGGAGCGGGAGAGCTTCGGCAAACCGATCTGGAAGCACCAGTCCATCGGGAACCTGCTCGCCGACATGGCCACCAAACTCACCGCGGCCCGCCAGCTCACCCTCCACGCGGCGCGGGAGGCCGATGCGGGCCGCCGGGTGGACATGGAAGCGGGCATGGCGAAGCTGTGCGCGTCCGAGACGGCGATGGAGATCGCGCTGAACGCGGTGCGGGTGCACGGCGGTTACGGCTACTCCACCGAATTCGACGTGGAGCGCTACTTCCGCGACGCTCCCCTGATGATCGTGGGGGAGGGGACCAACGAGATCCAGCGCAACGTGATCGTCTCGCAGCTGGTGTCGCGCGGCGGCCTGGACGCGTGAGCGGCCCGGGAGGTCGGCTCGACGAGCCGGGTGATCGCGGGGGTTTTCGCCGTCGGCGAAGGGAAAACGCCGGTTGAACCGGGTGGGTTCCACGGGTGGAAGGGGAGGTGACGGGCGTGGCGGCAGCGGGTGCGGATGGCCGCGAGAGCGCCTACTCGCGGCTCGAACGCGAGCTGCGCGCCGCCATCCTGCGGCGCGAATATCCCGAAGGCACCCGGTTGCCCACGGAGGCCGAGCTCGCCGAGGACCACCGGGTGAGCCGCCAGACGGTGCGCCGCGCCTTCCAGGACCTCGTGGCCGAGGGCATGGTGCACCGGGTCCCGGGGCGCGGCACGTTCGCGTCGCCGCGCGACGAGCAGTACCTGCGCCAGTTCGGTTCCGTCGACGACCTGATGGGCCTGTCCCTGGACGCCACGATGATGCTGGTGGCGCCGTTGCGGAGGCAGATCGATCTGGACGCCGCGGGCAGGCTGCGGGTGCGGACCGACCGGGTGCACACGCTGTCGTTCCTGCGGTTGCACGACGAAGTGCCGTTCTGCCTCACCACCGTGTACCTCCCGCCGGCGGTGGGATCACTGCTGGAATCGGTACCGGAGCTGACCGAAGTGGGCGCCCGCAGCGAGGTGACGATCATCGGACTGCTCGACGAGCGGATGGCCGACCCGATCGCGGAAGCCGAGCAGAGCATCACCGTCGGCCACGCCTCGTCGACCGTGGCCGAGCACCTGCGGTGCGAACCGCGTCGCGACCTGCTGCGGATCGACCGGATCTACCACGACACGGCGGGTGTGCCCGTGGAGCTCGCGGTGAGCCACTTCCTCCCCGAGCACTACTCCTACCGGGTGCACCTCCGCCGCACGCTCCGCTGAACCCGCATTCGGCCGCTGCGCACCGAGCCCGTCGTGGGCCGGTGCGGTACCGCGCGGAGCCTCAGGCTTCGATCCAGTTGTGCGTGCGGGCGAGGTCGGTGAGCTTGCGGCGCACTTGCAGGATCTGCGCGGCGGTCAGGGTGGGGACCGCGTCCAGCAGTGCTTCGGTGAGTTCGGTGCGGAATTCGAGCACCGACAGCACGTCGCACAGGCCGTCGTCGTCGTGGTCCCGGCGCGGCCGGCCTTCCGGTTCGGCGTCCAGCAGCCGCACGTTCGATGCCTTCAGGCCGCGGTCGCCGGCTTCGATCGCGAACTCGACGCGGGCCCCCGGCCGGAACTGCTGCTTGGCCTCTTGGATGTCGTTCGCGTGCACGAAGACGTCTTCGCCGCCGTCGTCGGGCGCGAGGAAGCCGTAACCACGATCGTCGTCGAACCGGACGACCTTGCCGTTCACCATCGAGTGAACCCCCATGAGTCGGTTGCAGAGCTGAACTGGTGCCGGTTGGCATAGTAATGACGCGCTCGCGACGGGCGGGAGTCGGCTCGTCCGATCGGCCGCCGAGGATGGTCCGTGCGGCAGACGACCTTCGTCATCGGTCCACAGTAGATTGATGCGGGTCCGGGCTCGGGGGAACGAGGCGCGAATGAGATCAGCAATGCTGATCTGTTCGTGGACTGTGCTGGTCGTGCAGGTGATGCGGATGCGTCCGTTCGGAGGTGACATCATGGCGCGGGTGAGCAGCCAACCAGAGCGGTCCGGTCCGGTGGACGAGGCGGATGCCGCGATCCCGCATCCACCGTTGACGCTGTACCTCGTCAAGAGGCTGGAGCTGGTGATCCGGGCGCTGATGGACGACGCGCTGCGCCCGCTCGGGTTGACCACGTTGCAGTACACGGCGTTGACCGTGCTGCAGAACAAGGGTTCGCTGTCCTCGGCCCAGCTGGCCCGCCGCTCGTTCCTGCGTCCGCAGACCATGCACGAAATGGTGCTGACCCTGGAGAAGCGCGGTCTGATCGCGCGCGGGCAGGACGAGGCGAACAAGCGGGTGCTGCTCGCGTCGCTGACCGATGCCGGGTCGCGGTTGCTCGCCGAGTGCGCGCCCGCGGTGCTGGAGTTGGAGGCCGAGCTGCTGGCCGACCTCAGTCCGGGGCAGCGCGAAACGTTCCGGGAAGGGCTGGAGCACGGCATCGCCACGCTCGCCGCGGTCTCCGAGGCTCGGCGGGCCTGAGTGGCGCGTCGGCAGGCGGGGGCGCATCGCCCGCGCCTGCCGCGCAGGAATCCGGATCTTGATGTCCGGTGACGCCTTGTCCTCCGCGTCCCGATGTAACATTATCAGGAACCCTGAGCCTCCAAGTGGCGAACGGGAGCGGATCATGGGATTGCTGCAGGACGCGGACTGGACCGGCCGGATCTTCACCGACGGCTGGCGAGCAGGCACCGGCGGTCCGCCGCACCAGGCGATCGAACCGGCCACCGGCACCGTGCTGGCCGAAGTCGGACAGGCGAGCGCGCACGACGCCCTCGACGCCGCGCGCCGCGCCGAACAGGCACAACGGGACTGGGCCGCGACACCCGCGTTCGAACGCGCCGCCGTGCTCTCCCGCGCGGCCGTCCTGTTCGAGCAGCACGCCGCCGAAATCGGCGACTGGATCGTGCGCGAATCCGGCTCCACCCGGTTCAAAGCCGGCATCGAAACGAATGCCGCCACCGCCGAAAGCACCGAAGCCGCCGCGCTCGCCTCCGCGCCGCACGGCGAACTGCTGCACTCGCCGATGCCCCGGTTCAGCGTGCAACGCCGCGTCCCCGCAGGCGTCGTCTCGGTGATCTCCCCGTTCAACTTCCCGTTGATCCTCTCCATCCGGTCGGTGGCACCGGCATTGGCACTGGGCAACGCGGTCCTGCTCAAACCCGACCCGCGCACCGCGGTCTGCGGCGGAGTCGTGATCGCCCGCATCTTCGAAGAAGCCGGACTGCCGCCGGGCGTGCTGCAACTGCTGCCGGGCGGAATCGAAGTCGGCAGCGCGCTGATCGACGCGCCGCAAGTGCGCGTCGTGTCCTTCACCGGATCCACCCCCGCAGGCCGGGCCATCGGCGCGCAAGCGGCGAAGACGTTCACCCGCACGCACCTCGAACTCGGCGGCAACAGCGCGCTGATCGTGCTCGACGACGTGGACGTGGCGGCAGCGGCGTCCTGCGGCGCGTTCGGCAACTTCATCCACTCCGGACAGGTCTGCATGGCCGTGGGCAGGCACCTGGTGCACGAATCGATCTACGAGGAGTACGTCGACGTGCTGGGCCGCAAAGCCGACGCGCTGCGGGTCGGCGACGGCTACCGGGACGACGTGCAGCTCGGCCCCATCATCGACGGCGAGCAGCTCGACCACGCGAAGGACCTCGTCGACCGCAGCGTCGCCGCCGGAGCCCGGCTCGTCGCGGGCGGCACCCACGAAGGGCTGTTCTACCGGCCGACGGTCCTCGCCGACTGCACCTCCGACACCCCGGCCTACGCCGAAGAGGTGTTCGGGCCCGTCGCCAGCGTGCGCCCGTTCTCCGACGTGGACGAAGCGGTCGCACTCGCCGCCGACAGCGAATTCGGCCTGAGCCTCGGCGTGCTCGGCAACGACCTCGCCACGGCGATGTCCATCGCCGACCGCATCCCGTCCGGACAGGTGCACATCAACGACCAGACCGTCAACGACGACGCCAACGCGCCGTTCGGCGGAGTCAGGGCGTCCGGCTCGTCCAGAGTCGGCGGGCCGCACGCGAACGCGGAAGCCTTCACCGAAACCCAATGGGTCACCCTCAGGCCCACCGCACCCACGTATCCGTTCTGACCCTGGTTCGGCTTGGTGCGTGGGCGGGTTGTGGAGGTGAGTTCGGCTTGGCGTGCGGGGTCGGGTTTTTGAGCCGGGCCCGGTTTGGGCGTGTGGCTGGGCTTTGGAGTCTTGTTCGGCTTGGCGTGTGGCGTCGGGTTTTAGAGCCTTCCCCGGTTGGGCGTGTGGTTGCTGTGGTGCGTGGAATGCCGGGTTTACTGATTGCTTCCACGGCTGGTGTTGCTGGGGTGTCCGGGTAGCGGAACCTCAGTCGGTCTCTCGCTGCGGGATCTTTTTCCCGAGTGGCTCCGCCAC
>NZ_JBSFWJ010000102.1:0-15322 GCF_053592695.1 Saccharopolyspora sp. NPDC002578
GTAACCTCAGTGGGTCTCCCGCGGGGGCATTTTTTCCCCGAGTGGCTCCGCCACGAGGGAAAAAGCTGTCCTCGCGAGAGACCGACTGAGAACCCGCCGGTGGTCGGCTTTTGGACGTGGGCTATTCGCTGCGCGAATACAGGCACGGCCTTCGGCCGCAAGGCAGGCTGGCTTCGCCGCCCAAGGCACGGCTACGCCGCGGGGCACGGCCTTCGGCCGCAAGGCACGGCTTCGCCGCTAGACACGGCTTCGCCGCTGGGCGGGGTGGCTTTGCTGTCCTGAGTGTGGGTTCGGCTTGAGGTGGCGGCTTTGTCGTCTTGGGGAGCTGGTCGGTCAGTCGCCGTGGAGGTCTCGGACTTCTGCTTTGCGGATCTTGCCGGAGCCCGTGGTGGGGAGGTGGTCGGCGAAGCGGACCGAGCGGGGGACCTTGTAGCCCGCGAGCCTGCCGCGCAGGTACTCCAGCAGGGCTGCGGGGTCGATGGTGGTGCCGGGGGCGGGTACTACGACGGCGCGGCCCACCTCGCCCCACTTGGCGTCCGGGACCCCGATCACCGCGCAGGCCGCGACGCCGGGGAAGCCGTGGACGGCGTTCTCCACCTCGGCGGGGTGCACGTTCTCGCCGCCGGAGATGAACATGTCCTTGAGGCGGTCGACGATGTAGACGTAGCCGTCCGCGTCGACCGTGGCCACGTCACCGGAGTGGAACCAGCCGTCGCGCAGCACCTCGGCCGTCTCGGCGGGCAGGCCCCAGTAGCCGGGCATCACGTTCGGGCCGCTGACCAGGACCTCACCGTGCTCGCGCGGGTCGACGTCGCGGCCGGACTCGCCGACGACGCGCACGTCGGTGAAGAACGACGGCACCCCGGCCGAGCCGATCTTGCCGGTGGCGTGCTCGCGGTCCAGCAGCAGCGCCCCGGGTGCGGTCTCGGTCATGCCGTAGCCCTGCACGAAGCTCAGCCCGCGCTCCAGGTAGCGGCGGATCGTCGCGGTCGGCACCGGGGAACCGCAGCACAGCAAGGTGCGCACTCCCGACAGGTCCGTGTCGAGCCAGCGCTCGTGCGCGGCGAGCGCGTCGTACATCGCGGGCACGCCGAACATCAACGTCACCCGCTCGCGCTCGATCGCGGCCAGCGCCGCCGCCGGGTCGAAGGACGAGTGCAGGACCACCGTGCCGCCCTTGAGCAGCGTGGGCAGGCACACCATGCCCAGCGCGGCGGCGTGGAACAGCGGAGCGGCGACCAGCGCGCACTCGTCGGCGGCCAGGTCGGTTTCGACCAGCACGTTCACGCAGTTCCAGGTGAGGTTCCCGTGCGTGAGCACCACGCCCTTGGCGCGGCCGGTGGAACCCGAGGTGTACATGATCAGGCACGGATCGTCGGTGCCCACCGGCAAGTCCACCCGTTCCGCCGGGGTGTCGGCGCCGAGTCCGATCTCGCCGTCGGCGGCCACCGCGACCGGGCGGGCGCGAGTGGTGAGCGCGGCGACCGTCGCGGCGTGCTCGGAGGTGTGGATCAGGAGGGTAGCGCCGGAATCGTCGAGCACGTGCTCGATCTCCGGTGCGGTCAGCCGGAAGTTCACCGGCACGAACACCGCCCCCGTCGAGCCGCACGCGAACAGGACTTCCAGGTACGCGGGATGGTTCGGTCCCAAGTAGGCGACCCGGTCGCCGGGGCGCACCCCCGCCGCCCGCAGGCCGTGCGCGAGGCGCCGCACCCGGACGTCGAGCTCGGCGTAGGTGGTGGACCTGCCGTCGTGGCGCAGCGCGGTCCGGTGCGGCGTCATCCTCGCCCGCCGAACGGGCCAGGAGCCGAGACCCTGGTTTCGCAACGGGTTCACCTTTCGCCGGGCGTCCGCCGGACGCGGACCGCGGTCTCCTGGGACGATCTCGCGCCGGGCCTCGGCGGGCGAGACCCGGCGCGGTGAATTTCCGCCGAGCGGCGCTACTTCTCCGGGTCGAAGGTGCTCAGGCCCGGCCGGTAGGTCTTGTCGTCCAGGAACTGGCTGAGGCCCTTCGCGCGGGCTCCGGCCTGGTCGGCGAACTGCGACTGGTCGAGCTTCGCGTACAGGTAGTCCTCGGACTGGTCCCACGGCATGTCCGCGGCCACCTTGTAGCCGACCTTCGCGGCGTGCAGCACCACCTGGTTCATCGAGGCGAGCTTCGACGCGAGCTCGCGGGTGCGTTCCCGCAAGCGTTCGGCGGGCACCGCCTCGTTCACCAGCCGCATGCGCGCGGCCTCGGTTCCGTCGAAGGTCTCGCCGGTCATGATGTGGTACAGCGCGTCGCGCTGGCTGACGGTCGCGGCGAGCGCGCGGCTGACGACGCCGCCGGGCGGAATTCCCCAGTTCACCTCGGAAAGCCCGAACTGCGCGCGTTCGTCGGCGATGGCCAGGTCGCACGCGACGAGCGGGGTGAAGGCCCCGCCGAAGCACCAGCCGTTGACCATCGCGATCGTCGGCTTGATCCAGTGCGCGAGCCGCTTCCACTGCCACTCGGCGCTGGCGCGGCGAACCCTGGTCTGCACGGCGGCGCTGCCGGTCGCGTCGACCTCGCGGAAGTACTCCTTGAGGTCCATGCCCGCGGAGAACGATTCGCCCGCCCCGGTCAGCACGAGCACGCGGCACCGGTCGTCGCCTTCGAGGTGGTCGAGCACGCGGACCATCTCGTCGTTGAGCGCCGGGTTCATCGCGTTGCGCTTGTCCGGCCGGTTCAACGTCACCCAGGCGATGCCGTCCTCGAACTCCACCTGCACCGTGTCGCCCCAGGGCTCGGGGGCTCCTCGCCGTTCGTCGTTCACCGCAGCACTCATCGGCCACCTCGCTGTGTTCATCAGGTTTCCTGATGGATTTTTTACAGCGCGACCGACCTTCGGTCAAGGTCGGCGGGCGGGTGGTGATCCGCCTCGGCGCCTCGTCGTGACGCGGCCGGGATCGCGGGATTCGATCGGGCGGTGATCAGGGTCACGATCGAAAATCGGCGAAGTGGCGCGGAGGTGTTCCGGCTTCACTTCGTGCGGAAATTGCTTTCCGGGAAGATGTCCGGATTCGGTCCACTGTGGACGAAATGCCCGCTTGGCGCCCCGGAGTCTTGATCATGGGTGGGGCGGCGGTTGTAATCCGTGCTGAACTCGGGCCGCCGCACCGGCCCGGCGAGCCCGATCAGAGGGCCCGCCGCGCGGTGGTGCGGACGGAACGCCCTGCTCGGACCGTCCGCAGCGATCCGGATCAGCGACCGTTGCGGAGGAATGCAGATGACGGTGTCCGAACCCCCATCCGGACCCCCGGTGGAGACCGATGTCCTGATCATCGGATCCGGTCCGGCCGGAGCCTCGGCCGCCCTGTTCCTGTCCACGCTCGGCGTGGACAACGTCATGGTGACCAAGTACCGCTGGACCGCGAACACACCCCGCGCGCACATCACCAACCAGCGCACCATGGAGATCTTCCGCGATGTCGGCATCGAGCAGCAGGTCCTCGCCGAGGCGACCCCGCACGAGCTGATGGGCGACACCGTGTTCTGCACCGCCATCGCCGGTGAGGAACTCGGCCGGATCCGCACCTGGGGGACCCACCCGGCGCGGCACGCCGACTACGAGCTCGCCTCGCCGTCGTGGAACTGCGACATCCCGCAGACCTACCTCGAACCCATCCTGGTCAAGAACGCCACCCAGCGCGGCACCCAGACCCGGTTCGCCACCGAATACCTGTCCCTGGAGCAGGACGCCGACGGCGTCACCGCTCGCGTGCGGGACCGGTTCACCGGGCACGAGTACGACATCCGCGCCCGGTACCTGATCGGTGCTGACGGGGCGAGGTCGCGGGTCGCGGAGGACGTCGCGCTGCCGATGCGGGGTGAGCTCGACACCGCCGGGTCGATGAACATCACCTTCAGCGCGGACCTCGCCGAGCACGTCGCGCACCGGCCCTCGGTGCTCTACTGGGTGGTGCAGCCCGGAGCGAACGTCGGCGGCATCGGCACCGCCGCGGTGCGCATGGTCCGGCCCTGGCACGAGTGGATGATCGTGTGCGGCTACGACGTGCGCGGCGAGCCGCCGGTGCTCGACGACGACGGGGCCACGGCGATCGTGCGGCGGCTGCTCGGACTGCCGGAACTCGACGTGAAGATCACCGGAACCTCGTTGTGGGGCAACAACGAGCAGTACGCCACGCGGTTGCAGTCCGGGCGGGTGTTCTGCGCCGGGGACGCGGTGCACAAGCACCCGCCGAGCAACGGCCTCGGCTCCAACACCTCCATCCAGGACTCCTACAACCTGGCGTGGAAGCTCGCCGCCGTCCTGCGCGGGCAGGCGTCGGAAGAGCTGCTGGCGACCTACACGGCGGAACGCGCGCCGGTGGCCGAGCAGATCGTGTTGCGCGCCAACCGATCCGGGCGCGAGTTCGGCCGGTTCTTCGAAGCGCTCGGCATCGCGGAACCGGGTTCGGACGCCGAGATGGTCGAGAACATGGAGCAGCGCAAAGCGGCCACCCCGGACGGCGTCGCCAAGCGCGACGCGCTGCGGTCGGCGATGGAGCTCAAGGACTACGAGTTCAACGCCCACGGCGTGGAACTGGGCCAGTTCTACGAGTCCGCCGCGATCGTCGCCGACGGCTGCGCTCGACCCGAACCGGAACGCGACCCGGAGCTGTACTACCAGCCCTCCACGATTCCCGGCTCGCGGTTGCCGCACGCGTGGGTCGGGGACAGCACCCGGAAGCTCTCCACCCACGACCTCGCGCCCGCCACCGGGTTCACGCTGCTCACCGGCATCACCGGACAGGTCTGGAAGGACGCCGCGGACAAGGTCGCCCACGAGCTCGGCGTGGAGCTGAACACCGTGGTGATCGGCCCCGGCCGTGAAATCACCGACCTGTACTTCGACTGGTCCCGGCTGCGGGAGGTCGAGGAGGACGGCGTGCTGCTTGTCCGGCCGGACAAGCACATCGGCTGGCGCTCCCGGCGATTGCCCGCGGACCCGACCTCGGCCCTGCACGAGGCGATGAGTTCGATCCTCGGATCGAGCGCCCGCGCGTAGGGGTCCGTTCAGAATGATCTTTCGGTCCTTGTCTTGTCAGCGGCGGAGCCGCTGAGCAGTGACCGGCTTGAGCAGGCCGACCACCGGCGGGTTCTCAGCGGCTTCCTCGTGAGGACAGCGATTTCGCCGGGTATGGAAATCGCAGCCATGCCAAGAAAACGGGCAGCGAGGAAGCCGCTGAGGCCGCTGAGCGACCCGCTACGCAGGTCATTCTGAAAGGACTCCTTAGCGGACGAGCTACTCGTGCATGGACTTCGCGAGTTCGTTGGCGATGCGGAGGTCGAGTCCGAGCCGTTCGCGCAGCAGGCGGACGACCTCGATCTCCGCCTTGTGCTCGACCAGCGGGCGCAGCCGGGCGTCCAGTTCCGGGTCGCGCTCGCGGATCTCCCGCACGACCTCGGCGTACCCGGTGGGGTGGTCGTCGTGCTCGACGAGCCGGTCGGTGAGCAACTTGGCCTGCAAGAGCGACACCGCGGGAATCGCCTCGCGCAGCACCGAGACCGCGCGGGCCTGGTCACCGGAGCGCATCAGCTCGCGCACCGCCTGCCGGATGTCCCACGGGACCGGGATCGCCCACAGCAGCTCGCGCTGGCGCTGCGCGCTGAAACCCTGCCGGAACCGCAGCCACTTGCTCAGCGCCACCAGCACCAGGGCGATCGCCAGCAGCACCAGCACGAGCACGAACACGACGCGCATCGGATCGGTCGGCGCGGCCTGCGGCGCGGCGATCGGCGCACCGAGCAGGAGGAAGATCGGCATGATCGCGATCATGCCCGAGCGCGTTCCGCCGCGGGAGCACGGGTACCCCGGCGCTGCGCCGGTCGCCGTCCGCGCCGCGTCCGGACGGGGGAGAGCGGTGCGCCCTCGCGCGCCCGGACGCGGCTCAGCGGATCACCAGTCGGCGTCGGTGTAGCGGACGATGCCGCGCAGGTTCTTGCCCTCCCGCATGTCCTGGTAGCCCTTGTTGATCTCGTCCAGCGAGTAGGTCCGGGTCACCAGCTCGTCGAGCTTCAACCGCCCCTGCCGGTAGAGCTCCAGCAGTCGCGGCACCTGGGTGCGCGGGCTCGCGCCGCCGAAGATCGCGCCCTGGATGCGCTTCTGCAGCAGCGTGAGCTCGAACATGCCGATCTTCGCGTCGGTGGCGGTCATGTCGGCGAGCGCGGTCACCACGACCTGCCCGCCCTTGCCGGTGATCGCCAGCGCCTCGCCGAGCTGATTGCCCTGGAGCTCGCCGACGGTGAGGATCGTGGTGTGCGCGAGGCGGCCCCAGGTGACGTCGTGCAGCGGCTCCAGCGCCTCCTCCATGGACGCGAAGGTGTGGGTGGCGCCGAACTCGACGGCCTTCTCCCGCTTGAACTCCACCGGGTCGATCGCGGCGACGAAGCGGGCGCCCGCGGCAGCGGCGCCCTGCACCGCGTTGATGCCGATGCCGCCGGCGCCGACGACGACCACGGTGTCGCCGGGACGCGTCGCGCCGACCTCCGTCGCCGAACCCCATCCCGTCGACACACCGCATCCCAGCAGGGCGGCGGTCTCCAGCGGGATGTCGTCCTCGATCTTGATGACGCTGGACTGGTTGACCGTCACGTACGGCGCGAAGGTGCCCAGCAGGCACATCGGGGCCACCGGCTTTCCGCGGTGGGTCACCCGGTGGGTGCCGTCGGAGATGGCTTGACCGGTGAGCAGCCCGGCGCCCTGGTCGCAGAGGTTCTGCATCCCGGCCGAACAGGGCCGGCAGACCCCGCACGCGGGGATGAAGCCGAGGACCGCGTGATCTCCTTCCTGCACCCCGGTGACGCCGGGGCCGACCTTCGTGACCACGCCGGCGCCCTCGTGTCCGCCGAGCACCGGGTACACCGGGACCGGCATCGCGTTGGTGCGCAGGTGCTCGTCCGAGTGGCACAGGCCCGTCGCCGCCAGTCGGAGCTGCACCTCGCCCGCGACGGGATCGCCGATCTCGATCTCGTCGACGGCCCAATCCTGACCAGGTTCGTGAAGGAGTGCGGCCTTGGTTCGCACGATTCTGTCCTCCCGCGAGGAGTGGGCGGACAGCGTGGTCCGCCGGGAAGCGATGGCGTCGTCGGCATCGGGCGGGGAGCGGAAGCGATCCCGCGTCCCGGCCACGGGGAAGTAAGTGACCTGAGTCTCATGCAGACCGTGTCATGTGTCGCGGCAAGCGGTCAAGCGGTCAGCGTTGACTCCGTTGGGTGCAGGAGCGAGCCTCGACGGGGTGCGCATTCCGCCCGTTCGGCGCATTGCCCGGGGGCGCTCGGTCGTGCTGGCTGCGGTGAACGGGGCCGTCGGTGCTGGTGCGAACGGCGGCGAACGCCGTCGCTCTCCGCGAGCGCCCGCGCCCGGAGAGTTCCGGCGCGGAGCGCCCGCCGGGCCCGCGGCCACTTACCGCGCCCCATCGTGATCGCGCGCACCGCTGAATCGGCGTGACCTGCGGTAGCTTGCGAATATGCCATTCTCCGATCCGGCCAATCCCGCCGAAGCCCTCCAGCTCCTGATCCAGGGCAACAGCCGCTTCGTGGACGGCACCCGGCTGCACCCGAACCAGGACGCCGACCACCGGACCGCGCTGGCGCCGGGGCAGACGCCGTTCGCGGTGCTGTTCGGCTGCTCCGACTCCCGGCTCGCCGCCGAGATCATCTTCGACCGCGGGCTGGGCGACCTGTTCGTGGTGCGCACCGCAGGGCACGTCGCCGGGTCCGAAGTGCTCGGCAGCATCGAGTACGGCGTCGGCGTGCTCGGCACCCCGCTCGTCGTGGTGCTCGGGCACGACTCCTGCGGGGCCGTCACCGCCGCCTCCAACGCCTACGACGACGGCAACTCGCCCACCGGCTACGTCCGCGACGTGGTCGAACGGGTGTACCCGAGCGTGCTCAGCGCCCGCGCCGCCGGTCGCACCTCGATCGACGAGATGGTCGACGAGCACATCCGCAAGACGACCGACTTCCTGGTGGAGCGCTCCGGCGTGCTGGCCGAGAAGATCTCCACGGGCGAGTGCGCGGTGGCGGGCCTGTCCTACCGCCTACACGAGGGCACCGTCCGGCTCGTGTCCGGCCACGGCGCTCTCGGCGAGCACCTGGTGACGAGCTGATCGACGCCCCTCCAGCCGGTGGTGCGCGGCGGGCCGAACTGCGGAGCTCCGGAGCTCGCCCCGCCGTGCCACCGCGCAGGTGACCTCGCTGTTCCCGCTGCTCGTCGATGCGGCATGATCGACGTGGGAGGGGATCCGATGAGCGAGAGCCGCGTCGTCCAGGCGGCCGAAGGTACGTACCTGGTCCACGGGAGCAGCACCAACTGGGTCATCCTCGTCGAAGACGATTCGGTGACGCTGATCGACGGCGGTTACCCCGACGACGCGGACGCCGTGGAGGCCTCGGTGCGCGAGGTCGGGTACCGGATGCGCGACGTGGAAGCCGTCCTGGTCACGCATGCGCACGTGGACCACATCGGGTCGCTGCCGCACCTGACGCGCAAGTACGGCATCCCCGTCCACCTGGACCGGGTCGAGGTGGCGCACGCGAAGCGCGAATACCTCCAGCAGTGCACCCCGAAGCAGATCGTCGCCAACGCGTGGCGTCCCGGAGTGCTGCCGTGGGCGGCGCACGTGCTGCGGGCCGGGGCGTTGAAGCCGTGCGCGATCCCGTCCGCCGAGCCCTTCCCCCGCGAAGGCGCGCTGGACCTGCCGGGCAGGCCGGTGCCGGTGCCCACCCACGGTCACACCTCCGGGCACAGCAGCTACCACCTGCCGGAGCGCGGGGTGCTGATCAGCGGCGACACGGTGATCACCGGGCATCCCACGTCGCGGGCCAAGGGGCCGCAGATGCTGCTGCCGATGTTCCACCACGACGGTGCTCGCGCCCTGCAGTCGCTGGACTCGCTGGAGGGCCTGCGCGCGGACGTGCTGCTGCCGGGCCACGGTCCGCTGCGCACCGGCTCGCTGAGCAAGGCACTGGGCGAGGCGAGGGAGAACGCCGCGCGCCACTTGCGGTGAGGCCGCCTCAGGCGGTGAAGCGCAGGACCGGCAGCATCGCGTACTCGTCGGCGTCCTCGGGTGCCTCGGCGGCGCAGTCCGCGAGGCGCGCGCGGAGGTCGGCCGCGTCCAGGTCGGTGCCGATCAGCACCAGCGCCGTGCGGTGCGCTTCGCCGCTCGACCACGGCGCGCGGTGGAATCGCACGTAGTTGCCCACGGTGTGGAGCAGGAACTTCTGCCGGTGCCCGGGAATTCCGAAGTGGACGGTGCCTTTCATGCGGTAGAGGCCGCTGGGCCGGTCGTCCAGGAAGCCCATCAACGCCCGCGGGTCCAGCGGCCGGTCCGAGGTGAATTCCACGCTCTGGTAGGCGGAATGCGCGTGCTCGGAGCAGTCGTGCTCGGCGAGGAGGTCCGTGAAGGACAGTTGCCGCGGGCCGGTGTCGGCGGGCCGTTCCGGGTGGTCGAACAGGAACGCCGGATCCACCTGGCCGCGCACCGCCTCCAGCACCGGGGCGCCGGGCGCTTCGGCGTCCACCGTCGCGCGCAGCGCGGCGAGCTCGTCCGCCGACACGCGGTCGACCTTGTTCAGCACCACCGCGTCGGCGTAGCGCAGGTGCGCGGCGAACTCCGGATGGCGCCGGCGGGTGGCGTCGAACTCGACGGCGTCCACCACCTCCACCAGCCCGCCGTAGCCGGTGTTCGGGTCCTCCCCGGCCAGCAGCATCCGGATCAGCTCGCGCGGATCGGCGAGACCGCTGCACTCCACGACGATCACGTCGATGCCCGCGCTCGGCTCCGCCAGCCGCGCCAGCATGGCGTCCAGGCCGCTCGCGTCGACCGCGCAGCACAGGCAGCCGTTGCCCAGCGACACCATCGAGTCGACCTGGCCGGCCACGTTCATCGCGTCGATGTTGATGCTGCCGAAGTCGTTGACGACCACGCCGATCCGGGTGCCGCCCGCGGTGGCGAGCAGGTGGTTGAGCAGCGTCGTCTTGCCCGACCCGAGGAAGCCCGCGACCAGCACCACCGGGATCTGCCTGCCTGCCACGGAATTCCTCTCAGGATGAGCTGCGCAGTGGTTGAGAACTCGCCGCCGGCGGGGCGCAGGCCGTGCTGCGCGAACCCGCCCCCGCCGAACCTACCGGGGTCGCCGCGAGCGGTCTCGGAGGGTGGGCATGGCGCACCTAGGACATTTCGACCCTGGTAGCGCCCGCGCGCCGCGCAGCACAGTGGGGACGTCCCGGCTCGTGCACGCGGCCCGGCGACCTGTTGCCCACACTCGCCGCCGGTCGAACGCGGCGGCGAGCGCACGCGAGGAGTGCGACCCGACGATGACCGGCGATCCCACCACCGACCTGGTGCTCCACGTGAACGGGCAGGCCCTGCCCATGACCGTCGACAACCGGGTGACCCTGCTCGACGCGCTGCGGGAGCACGCGGGGCTGACCGGAGCGAAGAAGGGCTGCGACCACGGGCAGTGCGGTGCCTGCACGGTGCTAGTCGACGGCAGGCGGGCCAACGGCTGCCTGCTGTTGGCGGTGGCGGCCGAAGGCCGTGCGGTCACCACCGTCGAAGGCGTCGGCGCGGCGCGGGACGACGCAGACCCGGACTTCGTCGAAGACCTGCACCCGCTGCAGCGCGCGTTCCTGGAACGTGACGGTTTCCAATGCGGCTACTGCACTCCGGGGCAGATCTGCTCGGCGATCGGCGCGCTCACCGAAGCCGACGAGGGCTGGCCGAGCCACGTCACCGCCGACGTCGCCGACGGCGTCGCGGACGCGGCGGCCCTCGACGACGCCGAGGTGCGGGAGCGGATGAGCGGCAACCTGTGCCGCTGCGGTGCCTACGCGGGCATCCGCGCAGCCGTCCTCGACGTCGCCGCACAGGTGGGGGCGCACCGATGAGGCCGTTCAGCTACGCCCGCGCCACCGACGTCGCCACCGCCTCCCTCGCCGCGCAACGACCCGGCGCGATGCTGCTCGGCGGCGGCACGAACCTCGTGGACCTGATGAAGCTCGACGTGCTGCGCCCGAGCGCGCTGGTCGACGTCACCGAGCTCGGCCTGGACCGCATCGAGCACGGGGCCGACGGCGGCGTGCGCATCGGAGCCGGGGTGCGCAACAGCGACCTGGCCGGGGACGTGGAGATCCGCCGGCGGTTCCCGCTGATCGCCGAGGCGGTGCTCGCGGGAGCCTCCGGCCAGGTGCGTTCGATGGCCACCACGGCGGGCAACCTGGTGCAGCGCACGAGGTGCCGGTACTTCCAGGACACCACCAAGCCCTGCAACAAGCGGGAACCGGGCTCGGGCTGCCCCGCGATCGTGGGCGCGCACCGCGACCTCGCGGTGATCGGCACCTCCGACTCGTGCGTGGCCTCGCACCCGTCGGACCTGGCGGTGGCGCTGTCCGCGCTGGACGCGGCGGTGCACGTGCGGCGCGCGGACGGCGCCGAGCAGCGCTACCCGCTCGACGACTTCTACCGGCTGCCCGGCACCACCCCGCAGCGGGAGACCGTGCTGGAACCGGGCGACCTGATCACCGCGGTGTCCCTGCCCGCCCCACCGGAGGGGGCGCGGATGCGGTACCGCAAGGTCCGGGACCGGGCGTCGTTCGCGTTCGCCGTGGTGTCGGTGGCCGTGTCGCTGACCTCGCGCGCCGATGGGTCGCTCATCGGGCTCAGCGCCGCTTTCGGGGGAGTGGCGCCGAAGCCGTGGCGGGCGCGGGCCGTCGAACCAGCGCTGCGGGGGCGGCGACCGGACGCGGAGCTGCTGCGCGCCGCTGGTCGCGCCGAGTTCGCCGACGCCCGGCCGCTGCCGCGCAACGAGTTCAAGATCGACCTGGCTGCCGACGTGCTCGCCGCCGTCGTCGCCGATCTCGGCGGAGGTGCCGCGCGATGACCACGGTCGAACGAGCCGCTGGCGCAGGCCTGCGCCGCAGCGAAGGGCGGGCGAAGGTCACCGGCCAGGCCACCTACTCGTCGGAGTGGCGGATGCAGGACGCCGCCTACGCCTGGCCCGTCACCGCCACCATCGCGCGCGGGCGCATCGGCGCGATGGACCTCGGCGCGGCGCTGACCGTGCCCGGAGTGCTGGCCGCAATGGAACCCGGAGCGGCGGGGCGCTTGGTGCGCGGGGCCAACCCGGAGACGTGGATCCTGCAGGACCACGAGGTGCGGTTCCGCGGCCAGATCATCGGCGCCGTCGTCGCCACCTCGGCGGAGGCGGCGCGGGAAGCGGCGTCGCTGGTGCGCGTCGACTACGAGCAGCAGCCGCACCAAGTGCTGCTGGACCCGGACCGGGAGCTGGAGACGACGCCGACGGTGAACGCCGGATACCCCTCCACCACCGACCGGGGCGACGTGGACGCGGCGTGGAACTCGGCGCCCGCCCGGATCGCCGCGACGTACTCGACGCCCGCCGAGCACACGAGCTCGCTGGAGCCCTACGCCACCATCGCGCGCTGGGACGGCGAGGAGCTGACGCTCTACAACTCCGATCAGGGGCCTGCCGTGTCGGCCCCGGAGTTCGCGGCGCTGTTCGGCCTGCCCGAGGGCGGGGTGCGGGTCGTCGCCGAGCACATCGGCGGCGGATTCGGCGCGAAGGCGTTCCCCCGCTCCGTCCCGGTGCTGGCCGGGCTCGCCGCGAAACTGGTGCGGCGGCCGGTGAAAGTGGTCGCGACCCGCAAGCAGATGTTCAGCCTCGCCGGGCACCGCACCCCGACAGTGCAGCACGTGCGGCTCGCCGCCGACACCTCGGGGGCGCTCACCGCGGTGGACCACGAGGCGATCATGCACACCTCGCGCTACGGGGAGTTCATCGAGCAGACCGCCACCGTGGCCCGGGTGATGTACCGGACGCCGAACCTGCGCACCGCGCACCGCGTGCAGCGGGTGGACCTGCCGACACCCGGCCCGATGCGGGCTCCGGGGGAGATGCCGGGCCTGTTCGCGCTCGAATCCGCGATGGACGAGCTGGCGCACGAGCTGGACGTGGACCCGATCGAGCTGCGGGTGCGCAACGAACCGGACGTGGAACCCGACTCGGGACTGCCGTTCAGCAGCCGCAACCTGGTGAGCTGCCTGCGCGACGGCGCGCGGCGCTTCGGCTGGGACGGCCGGGACCGGACACCCGGCGTGCGCCGGGAGGGGCGCTGGCTGCTCGGCACCGGAGTGGCGGCGTCCAGCTTCCCCGCGTTCGCGCTGCCCTCGTCGGCGACGGCGTTGGCCGAGCAGGACGGCACGTTCACCGTGCGGATCGCCGCGGCGGACATCGGGACCGGCGCGCGCACCGCGCTGCTGCAGCTGGCCGCCGACGAGCTCGGCGTGCCACCCGAGCGCGTGGTGGTGCAGGTGGGGCGCAGTGCGTACGGACCGGCGCCGTTCGCGGGCGGATCGGCGGGCACCGCCTCCTGGAGCTGGGCGATGATCAAGGCGATCCGATCGCTGCTCGCGGACCTCGACGAGCGCGGCGGCGTCATCCCTGACGGCGGGCTCGCGGCCACCGCGGACACCACCGAGGACATCGCAGGCAGGTCGAAGCTGTCCCGGCACGCGTTCGGCGCCCAGTTCGCCGCGGTGCGCGTGGACGCCGACAGCGGTGAGGCCCGGGTGGACCGGCTGCTGGGCGTGTTCGCCGCCGGGCGCATCGTCAACCCCCGGACCGCGCGGTCGCAGCTGCTGGGCGGCATGGTGATGGGCCTGTCGATCGCACTGCTCGAACAGGGCGAGATCGACCCGGTGCACGGCGATTTCGTCAACGACGACCTGGCGAGCTACCACGTCGCGGCGAACGCCGACGTCGGCGCGATCGAAGCGCACTGGATCGACGAGCACGACGACGAGCTGAACCCGGCCGGGGTGAAGGGGATCGGCGAGATCGGCACCACCGGAACGGCCGCCGCCATCGCCAACGCCGTCCACCACGCCACCGGCACCCGGCACCGCCACCTCCCGCTGACGCTCGACCGCCTCCGCAACACCTCCTGATCCGCGCACGGGGCTCGGCGTGCCCTCGCCGGACGCCCCGGCGCGGCGTCCGGCGACGTGACTTTCCGTGCCCGCGACCTGCTTCGGATTTTCACCCGCCCCTGCGCGAGTTCGCGAGAAAGGGGTGCACACCAGGGGAAACGGCATCACGATCGCGGAGGTGTGCGCGGGGCGGAGTCATTGCTCGCCGGGGTGGGGGTCACCGGACGAGGGGCGGTGAGGTCGCGCGGATCGTTCGTGACTCGTCGCGCCGGGTGTTCGATCTCGGCGTGGCGGAGTCGTCGAGTTCCGGGCTGCGCACGGCACTCGGGAGGTGGCCGTTTTCAGCATGTGACAACGCTGGTTGGTCGGGAGCGGGCGGCGCGGCAGCATTCGGGTCATCCGGCTCGGGTGGGCCGGGTCACAGCGAACGGGAGGGCACCTCATGGCCGCATCGGCAACGACGCCGCGGGTAGCGCTGGTCACCGGAGCAGGGCAGGGAATCGGCCGGAGCATCGCGCTGCGGCTCGCCGCCGACGGGCTGGACGTCGCGGTCAACGACATCCCGTCGAACGCGGAGGCGCTGCGGGCCGTCGCCGCCGAGATCGAGTCCGCCGGGCACCGGGCCACGACGGTGCTCGCCGACGTGTCCGACCCGGTGGCCGTGGACGAGATGGTCGAGCAGGTCGCGACGGACCTCGGCAAGCTGGACGTGATGATCGCGAACGCCGGGATCGCGCACGTCAAACCGCTGCTGGAGGTCACTCCGGACGAGTTCGACCACCTGATGTCGATCAACCTGCGCGGCGTGCACCTGTGCTACACCGCCGCCGCCAAGCGGATGATCGCCCAAGGCGGTGGCGGCAAGATCATCGGTGCGTGTTCGATCGTCGGGTACCGCCCCTTCCCGCTGCTGGGGCCGTACTCGGCGTCGAAGTGGGCGGTGCGGGGGCTCACCCAGGCGGCGGCGATGGAGTGGGCGCAGCACGGCATCACCGTCAACGCCTACTGCCCCGGCATCGTGGGCACCGCGATGTGGGACCACATCGACGAGAAGCTCGCGGAGAACGAGGGCCTGCGCAAGGGCGCGGCGATCGACAAGTACTCCGAGCTGATCCACCTCGGCCGGGTGTCGGTGCCCGAGGACGTGGCGAAGTTCGTCTCTTACCTCGCCTCGCCCGACTCCGACTACATGACCGGCCAGTCCGTGATGATCGACGGCGGCATCCAGTTCTCCTGACCCGTCGAATCCGGCCGAGTGAACGGACCGTTCGTCCAACGGGATTGGACGAACACTGCGCACACAACGCCGCATAGGAGTTAGCGGATGTTTCCGTGCAGGCGGTAA
>NZ_JBSFWJ010000103.1:0-15079 GCF_053592695.1 Saccharopolyspora sp. NPDC002578
CTTAAACTCTGCTCTTTCCTCTCTCCTGTATCTTTTTCCCGAGTGGCTCCGCCACGAGGGAAAAAGCCGTCCTCGCGAGGAAGCACCTGAGAACCCGCGGCGGTGCCGGTTGCTCTGGTGGTCACTGCTCAGCGGCTTCGCCGCTGACAGGACAATGATCAAAAAGCATTGCTCGCCTGGAATCGGGGGCGAGGACTGGTTCTCGGTGGGGGATCGACCTTTCTTGCACCTCGGGCGTCGTGCGGTGAAACAGGATTGAAGGCGGACTGCAACCGGTTCCTCCTAGCGTTGTTCCCACTGGCCTCCGACCGGAATGGGAACCGTCGATGAAGCACTCGGATGTTCCGACCATCTACCCGGAAGTCGACGCGATCCGGCAGATCCAGGAACTCGTCTTGTTCTGCTCGTTGCTGCCCCCTGACGGGAAGTTGCGCGAGGTGCTGGAGCTCGCCCTCGCCCTGCACGAGGAACCGATGTTGTCCCGGCTCCGGCCGGTCACCGACCTGCATCCCTTCTCCACGAAGGAATGGATGGAGTCGCTGTGGATGCACGCAGACCTGCCCGCGAACGAGAAGGAGGTGGTCGCCTGGCAGAACAAGGACGAGAACATGAGCCCGGCGCTCGTGGAATTGAAGAACGTCGAACAACAACTGGGCATCTCGCTGGTCGCCCGGTTGCGCGCTGAACCATCCGAATGATCGCAAGCAGTCCGAGAAAGCCGATGTTCAGGAGGAAGTCATGTCCGACACCATTCTGCGCCAAGCCGTCATCGATGCCGAGTTCCGCACCGCGCTGATCGAGAACCCGGCCGCGTTCGGCGTCACCCCGGGTGACCTGCCCGACGCGGTCGAGCGCATCGACCAGGAGACGCTCGACTTCTGGACCGAGGGGGTCGCCGCCACCGAGATCTTCGCCTGCGCCTCCACGTGCAGCTCGGGCCCGGCCACGATCCTGTGCGACGGCTCCACCAAGTAGAGCACCGGCGCGGTGAGCCTCCGGGCTCACCGCGTTTCCTCGCCCGCCTCCGATCGCCGGACAGGAGTTCGATGCAGACCGACCGTGCACTCGATCTGGCGGCCCGCGCGGCCACGCTGAGCGAGCGGCTGCGCGTGGTCGCGGCGCTGCGCGCCCGCGGTCGTCCGCAGGACGAGCCGCTGTCCGATCCCGTCGAGCGGTGGCGCCTGGAGCACCTGGCCGGGCGGCTCGCGGACAAGTTCGAGCAGGAGGCGCAGCACTGCGCGAAGCCCCAGCGCCACGACCGCGAGCAGCTCGTGGACGCGCTCACCGCCTACCGCCGCTTCGAATCGGCCCCGGACCAGGCCGCGGCGGAGGTGCGGGAGCTGCTCGACGAACTGCACCGGGACTGGTTGCCGACCTACCGGGCGGCCGTGCTCGGATGGGACCCGGCGCGGTCCGACGCCCGCGCGACCTGGCGGCAGGTCGACGTGTACTACGGCAGGCTCGCCACGGCCTGCGAACCTTTCCTCGTCGAACTCGGGCGGCGGCTGGCGGCGGCCCGCGCCGGGCTGCCGGGCTCGATCGGCGACGGGCTGATCGACGACCTGCAACGCCACCTGCACGACCGGTTCGCCCTCGCGCTGGCGTGGACGGTGGAAGCCGAGGCGAACGTGCACCGGGCGCGGCACGGGCTCGACCGGGAGCAGTCCGGCGAGGCCGGGTACCTCGCCTACCTCGACGCGGCGTTCGGCGATGCGGCGTCGTACCACGCGTTCTTCCTGAAGTACCCGGTGCTGGGGCGCTGGCTCGCGCACCTCACGGACCTGCTGGCCGACTACGGCGCCGAGCTGTTCGGCCGGCTCGCCACCGACGCCGAGCGGATCGGCGCGGAGTTCTTCGGCCGGGTCGTCACCGAGTTCCGCTCGGTGCGCCTGGGCACCTCGGACTACCACGCGGGCGGACGCAGCGTGGCGGTGGTGACGGCCGCCCTCGACGACGGCGGTACCGGCACCTTCTACTGCAAGCCGCGCTGCCTGCGTTCCGAGGCGGGCCTGCAAGTGGTGCTGGACCGGCTGCGCGAGCGCGACGTCGTGGCGTTCGCGACGCGTCCCGTGCTCGCCCACGACGGGTACGGCTACGAGGCCGCGATCCCGTTGGGGCGCAACGAGGTCGCCACCGCGGCAAACGCCGCGCAGGTGTACCGGGAGCTCGGCGGCTACCTGGCGCTGTTCTACGTGCTCGGCGGCAGCGACCTGCACTTCGAGAACATCGTCGTCGCCGACGGCCACGCGTTCGTGTGCGACGGCGAGACGGTGTTCGGCGCATCCCCGCCCGGTCGTGACGGCGCGGGCGGGACGATGCAGGACTCCGTGTTCCGCACCGGGCTGCTGGAGTGGCCGCGCGCGGACGCCGACGGCCCGGAGCAGATGCGACTCAGCGGCTACACCGGCGGCGAGAGCTACGAGATGCCGATGCCGGTGCCGCGGATCAGCGAGCAGCGGCTCAGCTTCGCGGCCACGGTGGAGAACGTCACGGGCGTGCAGGTCGAGCTCAGCGGCGCGAACCGGGTGTTCCTCGACGGGGAGCTGGTGGACCCGCAAGACCACATCGAGTCCATCATGGACGGTTTCGACCGCGTGCACGAATGGCTGGAGCAGCACGCCGACGAGGCGATCGTCCTGCTGTCGCAGGCTTTCGAGGGCGCCCACGTCCGGTTCCTCAACTGGAGCACCCAGATCTACGCGCAGCTGCTGCTGACCGCGCAGCACCCCAAGAGCCTCGCGGAACCGCTGGAAGTGGACCTGCTGCTGAACACGGTGCGCACCTTCCCCCGCACCTGGGACCAGGACGGCGTGCTCGCCGACCGGGAGACCACGTCGATGTGGCGGCTGGACGTGCCGATCTTCACGGCGCCGGTGCACGGCGCGGACCTCGTGCACGACCACGCCGACGCGGTGCCGTCCGCGCTGGCCCGCTCCCCGCTGGAGCACGCCGCGCGGCGAATCCGGCACCTGACGCCGCGCAACCGGGCGCAGCAGGCCCGTTACATCGCGGCGAGCCTGTCCACCGGCGAGATCAGCAGCCCGGCGTTCGTGACGACCGCGCTGGACTACGCGACCCGGATCGGCGAACGGCTGTGCGCGATGCTGCGGGACCCGTCGGCTCCCGCGCCGTGGACGTCGTTCCGGCGCGACGGGGCCGAGATGGAGGCCGTCGACATCGAAGGCGACCTGTACCAGGGCTCGGCCGGGGTGGCGCTGTTCCTCGCCTACCTCGACGACCTGGTCCCGCGCCCCGAGTTCCGGCACGCCGCGCGACGCGCGCTGCGGCACGCGCTCGACTCCGGGCAGCAGCGGCCCGGAGCCTTCGCCGACGTCGGGGGACGGCTCTACCTGCTCACCCACCTGCACCGGCTGTGGGGCGAGCAGGAGCTGGCGGAGGAGGCGGTGCGGCTGAGCGCGGACGTGCCCGAGCTGGTCGACGCCGACGACCACCTCGACGTGCTGCACGGCGCCGCCGGGCTGATCCCGGTGCTGCTGGAGCTGCGCCCGGTGCTCGGGGAGAAGGCCGTCGACCTGGCGCACCACTGCGCCGCGCACGTGCTGCGCCACGCGCGGGAGCGCGGCGACGTGCTGAGCTGGCCGTCGAACACCCCG
Source organism: Saccharopolyspora sp. NPDC002578 (assembly GCF_053592695.1). Taxonomy (NCBI): domain Bacteria; kingdom Bacillati; phylum Actinomycetota; class Actinomycetes; order Pseudonocardiales; family Pseudonocardiaceae; genus Saccharopolyspora; species Saccharopolyspora sp. NPDC002578. The sequence continues at coordinate 3,615 of NZ_JBSFWJ010000103.1, forward strand.
GAGAACGTGCGCGACGACCTGACCGGCCTCGCCCACGGCGCGGGCGGCATCGGCTGGGCGCTGGTCCTGCTGGGCACGCGCACCGGCCGCGAGGACTACGTCGCGGCCGGCAGGCGCGCGTTCGCCTACGAGGCGCGGCACTTCGACGCCACCGAGCAGGACTGGTACGACCTGCGCACGAACACCGGGCAGGTCGCCAAGAACGGCCACCACTTCTCCAACGCCTGGTGCAACGGGGCGGCGGGCATCGGGCTGACCCGCATCGCGGCGTGGTCGCTGCTCGGCGGGGACGACGACGCGCTGCTGCGGGAGGCCCGCCACGCGCTGGCCGCGACCCTGCGCAACTTCTCCCGGCTGCGCAACCACACGTTGTGCCACGGCACGGCCGGCAACTCGGAACTGCTGGTCCGCTACGCGCGGCTGCGCGGCGAACCCGCGTTTCAGCTGGAGGCGAACGTGCAGGTGCGGGAGATGTGGCGGTCGCTGGACGACGCCGAGCACGGGCTCGGCGAGCACAGCGCCGACTTCTTCCCCGGCCTGATGCTGGGCATCGCCGGCTACGGCATGCACTTCCTGCGCATCGCGCATCCGGATCGGATCCCGTCGGTGCTGCTGCTCGATCCACCGCCGGACCGCCCCTGACGTCCCACCCGAATCGGCACGAAGGAGTCCGTCATGTCCGTCGAATCCTGCGTGGACTTCCTGCAGGCGACCCAGGACCGCCCCGAACTCGCCCAGCAGCTCAAGGCCGTCACCGGGATGAACGAGATCATCGCGCTCGGCGGCAGGCACGGGTTCGACTTCACCGCCCCGGAGCTCGCCCGGGGTTCCACCACGTTCGCGGCCACCGCCGAACCCGCGCCGGCTCCCGCGCCACCCGCGGAAACCGCCTTCTACCACCACGAGTACGACTTGGCGGCGGTGCCGGAACTGGCGGGCCTGATCGACGAGCTGCCCCGGTTGAAGGTGCGGCCCCCGGTGGACATGGGCGCGTTCCACGCCCGGTTCCGCGCCGAGGACCTGGAGTCGACGTCTCAGTCCCCCGCCGACCCGGCTTTCCAGGCATGGCATCGGCAGATGATGGCGGCGCACTGGCGCGACCCGGCCGACGCGGACGCGCCGCGGCGGGACTTCCACCTGGTGAACCTCGACGAGCACGTCGAGCATCCCGGCTACCAGGACTACTTCGAGGCGAAGACGAACGCGATCCGCCTGCTGGAAGGGGTCTTCGGCGACGAGGTCCGGCTCTCCGGCGCCATGTGGTACCCACCGCGCAGCTACCGGCTCTGGCACACCAACGAGGACCAGCCCGGCTGGCGGATGTACGTGGTGGACCTGGACGACGACTTCCCCGACGGCGGCGCGACCTCGTTCTTCCGCTACCAGAACCCGCGGACCGGTGAGCTCGTGACGCTGCGGGAACGCCGCCGGATCGTGCGGTTCTTCAAGGCCGAGCAGGACCCGGACAAGCTGTTCTGGCACTGCATCGTCAACCCGACCGAACGCCACCGGTGGAGCTTCGGCTTCGTGGTCCCCGAGGACTGGCGGAGCCGCCTCACCGGCCTCCGCGACGAGTGAGGAGCCCCCGTGCGACGACTCCGGCGAGGTGAGGACCGCTCCGCTGACGCGCCCGCGGTCCTGGCGCGCGACGTGCACAAGTCCTACCGGGGCGTGCACGCCGTGCGCGGCGTGGACATCACGGTGCGGCGCGGTGAGACGTTCGGCTTCCTCGGGCCGAACGGGGCGGGCAAGTCCACCACGATCGCGATGATGTGCACCTTGGTCCGGCCGGACTCCGGGCGCATCGAGATCGCCGGGTACGACGTGGTCCGCGACGGTCACCAGGTGCGCCGCAGGCTCGGGCTGGTCTTCCAGGAGTCGACGCTGGACACCGACCTGACCACGGCGGAGAACCTGACCTTCCACGCCGACCTGTACGGGATGCCGCGGGCGGTCGTGGCCGAACGCGTGGCGTCGATGCTGGACCTGGTCGGGCTGCGCGAACGGCGCGACGATCGGGTCGCGACGTTCTCCGGGGGGATGCGGCGGCGGCTGGAGATCGCCCGCGGGCTCCTGCACCGGCCGCGCGTGCTGTTCCTGGACGAACCGACCGTCGGCCTGGATCCGCAGACCCGCGCGGAGATCTGGACCTACCTGCGGCGGATCGCCGAGCAGGAGGCCACCACGGTCTTCCTCACCACGCACTACCTCGACGAGGCGGAGCAGTGCGACCGGATCGCGATCATCGACGAGGGCCGGATCGTCGCGCAGGGGACTCCGGCGGAGTTGAAGTCCGTCATCGGCGCCGATCGCATCGCGCTGCGCACCGACGACGACGACGCCGCGGTGCGGGTGCTGCGCGACCGCTTCGACCTGGCGGCCACCGCGATCGACGGCGGCGTGCAGGTGCAGGTCGCCGACGGCGCGCGGTTCGTGCCGGTGCTGTGCTCCGGACTGGACGTGCCGATCTTCGAGGTGACCGTGACCCGCCCCAGCCTGGACGAGGTGTTCCTGCACTACACCGGCCGCGCCATCCGCGACGCCCCCGGTGTGCCCGCCGGATGAGCGCCGCACCACCGGAATCCGTCCACGGCGACCCGAGGAGTTCGCGTTGACCCGCACCGCACCACCCCGCCGCGCACCCGCGTCCCGTCCGTCCGAACAGGACACCGAGCCGCGCGGTCGGCTGGCGAACGAATGGCGCGCCGGGAGCATGGTGTGGCGCCGCGAAGTGCTGCACTTCCTGCGGGACCGCACCAGAGTGGCGGTGTCGCTGCTGCCGCCGTTCCTGTTCCTGTACGTGCTCGGGGTCGGGTTGTCCCGGTTGTTCGCCGACGCGGGCGGCGGCGCGCGGGCCGCGAGCGACTACATGCTGTTCCTGTTCCCCGGTGTGCTCGTGATGGCCGCGCAGGCGCCGGCGATCTCCGTCGGCGCGTCGATCGTGTGGGACCGCCAGACCGGGTTCATGCGGGAGATGCTGGCCGCGCCGGTGTTCCGCGGCACGCTGCTGCTCGGCAAGTGCCTGGGCGGCGCCACGGTGGCGACCGCGCAGAGCGCCGTCGTGCTGCTCACCGCGGGCCTGGTCGGCGTGCCGTACCACCCCGCGCTGTTCGCGATGCTCGTCGTCGAGGTCTCGATCGCCGCGCTGTCGATGACCGTGCTCGCCGCCGCCGTGGCGGTGCTGATCAAACGGGTGCAGACGTTCAACACGGTGCTCTCCGTGCTGATCACGCCGCTGGTCTTCCTGTCCGGCATGATGTTCCCGATCAGCGCGATGCCCGGTTGGATGGCTTCGCTGACCCTGGTGAACCCGCTGACCTACGCGGTGGACGCGATGCGCCACACCATCCTCGGGCAGCTCGGCGCGCCGCAGTCGACGCTGATCTTCACGCCGGTCGAGTGGGGAGGCACGCCGGTGCCGCCGCTCGTGGAGATGGCCGTGGTGCTGGCGTTCTCGGCGCTGGCGCTGGTCGTGATCGGCCGTCGCTTCGCCAGAACCGGTTGACCGGGCCGGTGAACGTGCTCGGACCGGTTGACGACCGGAGCCGCGGTCCGTTTGAGTGGCGCGAGTCCGTTCTGGGGAGATCGGGCACCGAGCACGAGGGGGATCGGCTGTGGAAGATGCTGTGGCGCCCGGGGTGTGCGCGGTGAGCCTGGTGATCGTGTCGTTCGTGCTGGACGTGGTGCGGGACAAGACCGCGAGCGGGGAAATGGGCCGCAACCCCCTGTTCGGCATCCGGACGAAGGCAACGAAGGCGTCGGACGCCGCCTGGCTGGCGGGCCACCGCGCCGCCGGAGACTCGTTGCGGACGGCGGCGCGCACCGGGTACGCCGCCGCCGCGCTGACGGCGGTGCTGCTGGTCCTGCAGATCTGGTGGGGAGTCGAGCCCTGGGTCGCGCTCGTGGCGGGCCTGGCGGGCCTCGCCCTGCAAGTGCTGCACCTGTTGTTCGCGACGACGAAGGCGAACGAAGCCGCCCGCAACGCCCGCCCGGACTGACCGGGCGCACTCAACCCGGCGGCGCCTCCAACCCGACGAACATCGCCCCGTGCAGGGTCGTGACGTGGCGGTGGGCGACGTCGGCCGCGGTGGCGGCGTCGCGGGTGCGCAGCGCGGCGACGAGCTCGTGGTGCTCCCGGTTCGAGCCGCGCAGGTAGTCCACCGGGTACGGCAGGTAGTAGCGGTAGAGGTCGCGCAGCACCAGGTCGTAGTCGCCGGTGTCGATCCCCGTCGCGGCGGCGACGGCGCGGTGGAATTCCTCGTCGAGCCGGTGGAACTCCGCCCAGTCCGCGGCCCGGTCCATGAGCGCGGTCAGCCGCTCCAGCTCCGCCAGCGGCTGCTCGCCGGCGGCGCGGGCGGCCAGGTGCGCGATGCCGCACTCCAGGACCAGGCGCCGGTCGATGAGCCGGTGCACCTCCTCGGCCGCCGCGCGGTAGGCGTCGGTCTCCCGGACCGCGCTGCGCGCCGGCTCGGCCACCACGCGGGTCCCGCCGCCCCGGCCTCGGCGGCGTTCCAGCACGCCGTCGTGGCACAGCGCGACCAGCGCCCGGCGCACCGTGATCTCGGAGACGTCGAGCGCGGCGGCGATCGGCGCGTTGCCCGGCAGCCACTCCCCCGGTTCGAGCAGACCCAGGTCGACCGCGAGGGAGATGCGGGCGCGCACCGTGTCGACCGCGGACAGCCGCCGGATGCCGGAGAGCGCGGCCGACGACAGCGCGGCCCCGGTGGGCTCGCCGGAGTGTTCGCTTGCCATGGGAACCACCATAACGGCACGTCAGGCGCAAACTGGTCAAAATGAGCACTCTTGTTTCCGCGGTCGCTCTGCCCTATTTTCTTCGCATCGCAGTCGGCGCCGCCCCGGCGCCACCCGGCCATCGCGAGGAAGCGAGAACCGATGTCCCGACCGATGCCGCTCGCGCTGGCGCAGCAACCGCCGCTGGCCGCGACCGCTGCGCCCGACGAGTTCGCCGCTCAGGTGCGGGACCTGCTGGCCGAGCACCCCGGAACGCGACTGGTGCTGTACCCGGAGCTGCACCTGTGCGGAGCCACCGGGCCGGACCGCGACGCCGAGCTGGCGGCGGCCGCCGAACCGCTGCACGGCGAACGCACCCGGCGGCTCGCCGAACTCGCCGGTGACCTCGGGATCTGGCTGGTCCCGGGCAGCGTCTGCGAACGCGGCGACCGGGGCGAGCTGTTCAACACGGCACTGGCGTTCTCGCCGCGCGGCGAGCTGATCTCCTGGTACCGCAAGGTCTTCCCGTGGCGGCCCTACGAGCCCTACGACCCCGGCGACCGGTTCGTCGTGTTCGACGCGCCCGGTTTCGGCCGGCTCGGGTTCAGCATCTGCTACGACGCCTGGTTCCCCGAAGTGGCGCGGCACCTGGCGTGGCTGGGCGCCGAACTCGTCCTCAACCCGGTGCAGACCACGACCGCCGACCGGGAGCAGGAACTCGTGCTGGCCCGCGCGCACGCGATCACCAACCAGGTCTTCGTGGCCAGCGCGAACGTCGCCGGACCGGTCGGCACCGGCGACAGCCTGCTCGTCGGCCCCGAAGGCCACGTGCTCGCGCGGGCGGAGGGCCCCGCCGCCGCGACGCTCGCCGCCACCGTCGACCTCGACGAGGTGCGGCGGGTGCGCGCCGACGGCACCGCCGGGCTCAACCGGATGTGGGACCAGTTCACCGATTCCGACGTCCCGATCGCACTTCCGCTCTACGACGGCCACCTCGATCCGCGCCGCTGGCGTCCCGCCGGCCCGGCGAACAGCTAGGAGCCCCGATGCCCGAATCCGCCCCCGCCCTGCACCGGTCGCTCCGGCTGCGGTCGGTAGTCCTGTTCGGCGTGGCCTACATGGCGCCGATGATCGTGCTCGGCACCTTCGGCGTCGTCGCGGAGGAGACCAGCGGCTCGGTGCCGACGGCCTACCTGCTGGCGATGGTGGCGATGCTGTTCACCGCGCACAGCTACGGGAAGATGGCCGCCGCGCACCCCGTCGCCGGTTCCGCCTACACCTACGCGCGCCGCACCTTGGATTCCCGCGCCGGGTTCCTCGTGGGCTGGGCGGTGCTGCTGGACTACTTCTTCCTGCCGATGGTGATCTGGCTGCTCGGCGGCACCTACCTGCAGGCGCAGTTCCCCGCGGTGCCGTTCTGGATGTGGATCGTGGCGTTCATCGCGGCCACCACCTGCTTGAACGTGCTCGGGATCAAGGTCGCGGACAAGGCGAACTACGCGCTGATGGCCTTCCAGGTGCTCGTCATCGCGATCTTCGTGCTGCTGTCGTTGCGCCACGTGTTCGAGCTCGGCGGGGCCGGGGCGCTGCTGAGCGGCGAGCCGTTCCTGAACCCGGCCACCACCGCCGCGGGCGTGTCGGCCGGGGCGGCGCTGGCGGCGTACTCGTTCCTCGGGTTCGACGCGGTCACCACGCTCACCGAGGAGACGGTGGATCCGCGCCGGACGATGCCGCGCGCGATCCTGCTCATCACGCTCATCGGCGGCGGCATCTTCGTGGTCGTCGCCTACTCGACGCAGCTGGCGCACCCCGGATCCGCTTTCGCCGCACCGGATTCGGCGGTCTTCGAGATCGCGCGCACCATCGCCGGGGACGCCGTCGCGGCGCTGCTGCTGGCGGGCCTGGTCGTCGCGCAGTTCGCCTCGGGCCTGGCCGCGCAGGCCGGGGCGGCGCGGTTGCTGTTCGCGATGGGCCGCGACGACGTGCTGCCGCGCAGGCTGTTCGGCCGGGTGCACCCGAGGTTCCGCACTCCCGCCGTGAACCTCGCGCTCACCGGCGCGATCGGGCTCGTCGCGATGTTCCTCGACGTCTCAACGTCCACGTCGTTCATCAACTTCGGCGCGTTCGTCGCGTTCACCGCGGTCAACCTGAGCGTGATCGGCCTGTTCCTGCGCGAGCGCAAGGGAGGAAGGCGGCTGCCGTGGTGGTCGCACGTGCTGCTGCCCGGCATCGGAGCGCTGATCGACCTGTGGCTGCTGGTGAACCTGGACCCGGCGGCGCTGACGCTCGGTCTCAGCTGGCTGGTCCTCGGCACCGCCTACCTCGCCTACCGCACCGACCTGTTCCGCCGCCCACCCCCGGAAACCCACGACATCCCGACCCCCGAACCCGCCACCAGCACCCTGTGATCACTCAACCCACAGCCCCACACCGGAAAACCCGCTCGCAGAGCGGCTTTTCAGCAGTGTCCTGTCAGCGGCGAAGCCGCTGAGCGGTGACCACGCACGCGAATGGACCACCCGCGGGTTCTCAGTCGGTCTCTCGCTAGGACGGCTTTTTCCCTCGTGGCGGAGCCATTCGGGAAAAATCCCGCAGCGAGAGACCGACTGAGGTTCCGCCACCCGACCACCAACGCAGAACGACCCCGACTCACCCCACAAAACTGAGGCTGTCGACTCGGATTCGGACCAGTAGCCGGTCTTCTTCGCGTTCGCCGCCGAACCACGGGTACGGCATGCCCAGGTAGCGGTGCGAGAGCTCGTGGATGTGCTCCACGGCGCCGTCGTGGCGGATGTCCACGGTCCGGCCGCGCAGCGCGTAGTAGCGGGCGGAGCTCTCCGGGACGGTGACGTTCACGGCGACTCGCGGGTCGCGGCGGAGGTTGCGCACCTTCTGCGCGCCTTCCACCGTGTTGATCAGGACGTGGTCGCCGTCGGTGTCGCACCAGGTCTGGGTGAGCTGCGGCGCGCCGTCGGGCATCGCGGTGGCGACGAAGCACGGGCTCGGCTTGCAGAGCAGGTCCAGCAGGCCTTCGGGCAGTTCCATGGCGCCGCCTCCTCGCGGGTGGATTCGATTCAGCGGCGATCGTCGCACGTGCGGCGGGGCCGAGTGCGCGATCATGGCGGGATGTCGCTCGATCAGTCCGAACACGATCTGGTCTGGTACGCGAGCTACGGCTCGAACATGCACGCCGACCGGTTCCGCTGCTACCTCGAAGGCGGCGTCCCGCCCGGCGGGCACCGTGCCTGCCCCGGCTGCCGCGATCCTCGCCCGCCGCGGCGCACCGCGGGGTTCCGCGTCGCGGGTGGCGTGTACTTCGCGACGGAGTCACCGGTGTGGGGCGGTGGCCGCGCGTTCCTCGATCCTGCGCTGGACGGTTCGGCCGCGTTGCGCGCGTACCTGGTGACGCCCGGCCAGTTCGCCGACGTCGTCGTGCAGGAGATGTACCGCGACCCGGGCACCGATCTCGACCTGCGGGAGGTCTTGCGCTCCGGGCGGGACGTGCTCGGTCCGGGGCGCTACGAGACCGTGCTGCGCGTGGGCGACCTCGACGGGCTCCCGGTGCTGACGTTCACCGCGCCCTGGTCGAGCGCGGACGTGCCGCTGGTGGCGCCGTCGGCCGCGTACCTGCGGATGCTGCTCGGCGGCTTGCGCGCAGGCCAGGCCTGGGACACCGCCACAGCGGCCCGGTACCTCGCGGCACTGCCCGGCGCACGGGGCCGGTGGAGCACAGCGGAGATCGCAGCCCTCACGACGTGAGGCGCGCCGGTCAGCTGTTGCCGAGGGAAGCAAACCTGCCTCACGGCAAAACCATCGTTAGAACTGCGACCCCAGCCTGCCTCGCGGCGAAGCCGTGCTCTGGGCGGCGAAGCAAGCCTGCCTGGCGGCCGAAGGCCGTGCCTGTATTCGCGCAGCGAATAGCCCACGTCAAAAAGCCGACCCCCACGGGTTCTCAGTGCCTTCCTCGCGAGGACAGCTTTTTCCCTCGTGGCGGAGCCACTAGGGAAAAAGATCCCGCAGCGAGGAAGGCACTGAGGTTCCGCCACCCGACCACACACCCGAAACGACCGCTCAATCAGGCAACCCAGCGCACTCGCGACAAGGGCAGTGGGGACAGTCCAGGGAGTGCAGGTAGCGCGGTGCGCCTGCGGTCTTGTCGCACAGCAGGCAGGTGAGGTCGCCGTCGTCGGCGATGATCTCCTCGTAGGGCACGGGGGTCATGCGGTCGCTGGAGTCGATGCGCTTGTGCGGGGCGCCGACGGCGACGATGAGGTGGTCGGTGATGGCTCCCACCGCGTGCGGGATGGAGCCTTCGACGAGGAAGGTCTGCCCTGCTTGCGTTTCGTGGATCCGGCCGCCGTAGGTGATGGTGCCGACTCCGGCGACCACGGTGAGCACGTGGTGGCCGGGGTGGGTGTGGGGCACGAATCCTTGGCCTGCGGGTAACCGGATGAGGTCGGCGCCGATCTCGCCGTTGGTGGCGAGTTCGCGTCCGGTGGCCGAGACGGTGCCGTGCAGCGGGACGTCGAGCCCGCCGTGGTCGACGCGGAGGTCGGTGTGGTCGTCGGTGATGGAGTTCTTCGCCCAGGTGGCGATCTCCAGGGGGTGGTCGTCGCGCCGTGCCATGCTCATTCCTCCTGCTGGGTCGGGCGGGCCCAGATGACGCCGCCGAGGTCGTGCCGTCCGGCGCGCAGCACGGAGCAGCCGACGAGGGCGTGTCCGTCGTGCCGGAGCCGGCGCAGCCTGCTCCACCGGTTCACCCGGTGGCCGGTCCTGCCGTCGGTGAGGAACGTCCACACGGGACCGAGCGCCCAGGGCACTTGGCCGGTGGTGGTTCCGGTGGCGTGCGGCAGCACCAGCAGCCGCCCGTCTTCGATGGTGGTCTCTTCGCCGAACGGGACGGCCACGGCGGGGGCGCCTTCGGCCGCGGCGACTTCCGCGGCGAGTTCGACGTGGGCCGACAGCGGCCAGGCGGCGGCGAGCTTGGCGCGCCACACGGATTTCGCCGCTGCCAGTTCGGCGCTGTCGGGGCTCGTCCAGTGCTCGCGGACGAAGTCGACGGCGGCGAACGCCACGTCGTCTTCGGCCGTCGCGGTCGGCGGGGCGAGCGCGGCGAGTGCGGCGAGCTCGTCGGTTCCGGGCGCGGCGGCGTGCATCCGGCGGGCGGCGACGGCGGCGTGCTGCAGCAGCCGTTCGTAGCGCCCGGGGGCGAGCCGCCGGGCGGCGAGCGTGGCTCCCATCTTGGACCGCTGCGGCTTTCCGGTGGCGGTGGCGCGGTATCCGCCGAACCGCAGCGCCGCGGGGCGCAGCGCGGTCCGTTCGCAGAGGTCTTGGACGGCGCCCACTTCCGCGTCGTCGGTGACGAGGCCGATCTCTTGGCCCAGCGCGGGTTCGGCGACGCCGACGGCGGCGAAGCGCCCGGTGAGGCCGTCGGCGCGCCAGCCGCGTTCGACTTCCAGCGGGTAGTGCTTCTCGCCGCCCCGGTTGATCCGTTCCTTGGTGCGCCCGTGCAGCACGAGCAGCCCGTCGCGCAGTTCGCCGAGGTCGCCGGTGCGCAGCCAGCCGTCGTCGGTGACGGCTTCGGCGGTGGCGGCCGGGTCTTCCCAGTAGCCGTCCATCAGGTCGGGGGTGCGGATCTGCACTTCGCCGGATTCCAGCCGCAGTTCCGTGTCCGGCAGGGCTTGCCCGACCGGCGGGAACCGGTCCAGGTACTGCGCGGCGAATCCGGCCGCGTCCAGCAGGGGCGTGGTGAAGCTGAAGTTGACGGCTTCGGTGAGCCCGTAGCCCTGCCGCAGCCGTGGGCCGTAGGTCCGGTGGAAGCGGCGAACGAGGTCACCTGTCAGCGGTGCGGCGGCGGTGATGAGGTAGTCGAGTTCCGGGGGCCACTCGGGTGCGGCGTCGAGCAGGTCCGCGAGCAGCGCCGGGACGATCGACGCGGTGCGCGCTCCGCCCGCGGCGAGCGCGGCGAAGTACCCGGCCGGGTCGAACCGCGAGTGCAGCACCAGCGGCGCCCCGGCCTGGTGCGTGCCGAGCAGCGACATCACCAGCGCGTTGCAGTGGTACAGCGGCAGGCATGTCCCGTGTGGACGGTCCGGTGAGATCCCGTGCAGCACGGCGGTTTTCGCGGCGTTGCCGAGCACCGCGCGACGGCTGAGCCGGACGCCTTTCGGTCTCCCCGTGGAACCGGAGGTGAACATGATGAACGCCAGGCCCGCCGCGTCCGGGTGCTCCGGGGGGAGGCCCGTGGCACGCGCCTCCACTTCGCCGCCGACCTGCTCCACCACGGCGCTCGCCCGGACCCGCCGCACGATCTCGGCGGGGTCGGTTCCGCGCGGCGCCAGCGGGACCGCGACGAGCTCGCGGTCGAAGCAGGCCAGCAGCGCGGACGCGAGCTCAGGACCGTTGGGCAGCCGGATGACGACCCGCGCCCCGGCGGGCAACGCCGCCAGCTCGGGCAGGTACGACATCGCGGAACACCTCGTTTCGAATAGCCGTCGTTCTCAGCCTCGTCAAGCCGAAGCAGGCCTTCATTCCTTCGTCCTGTCAGCGGCGAAGCCGCTGAGCAGTGACCACGCACGCAGATCGACCACCAGCGGGTTCTCAGCGTTCTTCTCGCGAGGACGGCTTTTTCCCTCGTGGCGGATCACCGCGAGCCGACAGCGCGGCGAGTTCAGGGGGCACCGCGTCGTCGGCCTGCCACAGCCACAGCACTTCGTGGATCAGGCGGTGCACCG
>NZ_JBSFWJ010000104.1:0-14871 GCF_053592695.1 Saccharopolyspora sp. NPDC002578
CACTCGGGAAAAAGATCCCGCAGCGAGAGACCGACTGAGGTTCCGCTACCCGGACACCCCAGCAACACCAGCCGTGGAAGCAATCAGTAAACCCGACATTCCACGCACCACCGCAACCACACGCCCAGCCGGGGAAGGCTCCAAAACCCCCACGTCAAGCCGAACCCGACTAGGGCCGCAAAGCGCGGGGCGGGGTTCTTCAGGTGAGGGCTTTGACCACTCGGGAGGGGCTGGGGCGCCCGAGGTGTTCGGCCAGCCAGGTGCTGGTGGCCGCCAAGGCCCGGAGGTCTACGCCGTGGTGGATGCCCAGGCCGTCGAGCATCCAGATCAGGTCTTCGGTGGCCAGGTTGCCGGTGGCGGACTTCGCGTAGGGGCAGCCGCCGAGGCCGCCCGCCGAGGAGTCCACGGTGGTCACTCCTTGGCTGAGTGCGGCGTAGGTGTTCGCCAGCGCTTGGCCGTAGGTGTCGTGGAAGTGCACCGCCAGCTGCGAGACCGGCACGCCCGCCGCGGTGAACGCCCGCAGCACCGACTCCACCTGGCCCGGGGTGGCGACGCCGATGGTGTCGCCGAGCGAGAGCTGCGCGCAGCCCATCTCCAGCAGCCGCCGACCGGCCGACACGACCTGCTCGACCGGCACCGGCCCTTCCCACGGGTCGCCGAACACCATCGACAGGTACCCGCGCACCGCGATCCCCTCGCCGACCGCGCGGTGCACCACCGGCTCGAACATCGCGAACTGCTCGTCCAAGCCCCGGTTCAGGTTGCGCCGGGTGAAGGACTCGGTGGCGGCGGCGAAGATCGCGATGTCGCGCACTCCCGCCTCCAGCGCCCGGTCGAGGCCGCGGGCGTTGGGCACCAGGACCGGGTACCGCACCCCGTCCCGCTGCTCCAGCCCGGCGAGCACTTCGGCGGCGTCGGCGAGCTGCGGCACCCACTCCGGGCGCACGAAGCTGGTGGTCTCCACGATGCTCAGCCCCGCGGCGCCGAGCCGGTGCAGGAATTCGAGCTTCACCTCGACCGGGACGACGCCCTGCTCGTTCTGCAGCCCGTCGCGCGGCCCGACCTCCCAGATCGTCACCGCGTCCGGCAGCCCGGCCGGCTCCGGCGACGGCACCCGTGCGGGCAAGCCCAGGTCCAGGGTGCTCATCGGCGTTCCCACCTCTCCTGGTCGTCCTGCTCGGACTCGTCGTTGACCTCGCGGTAGAGCAGCGTGTGCACCCGCTCCACCTTGGGGATGTCGTCGAACTCCAGCGGCTCGTCGGACGCCGACTCGACGATCAGCGTGCCGCAGCCGAAGAGGCGGTCCACGATGCCGTGGCTGAACCGGACGCTGTTGATGCGCCACATCGGGATGTCCACACCGGTGCGGGTGAACACGCCTTCGCGCACCATCAACCGCCGCGAGGTGACCACGAAGTGGGTCGTGCGCCAGCGGACCAGCGGCGCCAGCGTCCACCAGATGATCAGCACCCCGCCGACCGCGCCGAGGGCGATCCACAGCGGCACGTTCCAGGGCAGCTCGGCGGCCAGCGCCGCGAGGTAGGAACCCCCGCCGACCACGATCAAGAACAGCACCACCGGGACGACGAGCATCTTCCAGTGCGGGTGCGTGTGCACCACCACGTACTCGTCTTCACTCAGCAAGCCGTCCGGATATGCCACCGGAGATCCCTCCCTCAATCACCACCGTCGATCACGCTACCCGCCCGGGATGCGTCGCGGGACGCGCTGCGCAGCGGGTCGAGCGGCGGAACCCGGGCGGCGGTCCGGGTGCGCGGTCGCTGCTCGGCGACCCTGCCGCTGAGCAGGACGAACGGGTCGAGGACGTGCCGGGCGTCAGCTCGGGCGGAGGTGGACGACGTCGCCCGCCGAGACGGGGGTGCTGGCGCCGTCGACTCCGCGCACCACCAGGCGTCCGCCCACGTCGATGTCGGTGGCCGTGCCGAGCAGGTCGTTCCCGCCGAGCTCCACCCGGATCCGCTGCCCGAGCGTGCCGCACAACCGCTGGTAGCGGTCCAGCAGGCCGCTCGCCACCACGTCCCCGTCCGCCGCGCGCCACAGGTCGTCGGCGGCGGCGAGCGCGGTGAGCAGGCGGACCGCGAACTCCTGGCGGTCCACGGCGACCCCTTGCTCGGCGAGCGAGGTCGCGGGCAGCCCGCCCGCTCCCTTCGGCAGGTCGTCGGCGCCGTGGTGGACGTTGACGCCCATGCCGAGCACGATTCCGAGGCCTTCGGCGGTGCTGACCGCTTCGGCGAGGATGCCTGCGGCTTTGCGCCAGCCGTCCCCGTCGCCGAGCAGCAGGTCGTTGGGCCACTTCAACGTCGCGGACACCCCGAACATGTCCCGCACCGTCTCGGCGAGCGCGACACCGGCGATCAGCGGCAGCCACGCGAGCGCGCTCTGCGGCACCGCCTCCGGGCGCAGCACCACGCTGACGTGCAGGCCGTAGCCGCGCGGCGAGATCCACGAGCGCTGCAACCGGCCGCGACCGGCCTGCTGCTCCTCGGCGAACAGCACCGTGCGGTCGGCCGCGCCCTCGCCGACGGCGGCGACCAGGTCCGTGTTCGTCGACCCGGTCACGGTGACCACGTCGAGCGCCGAGTACGGACCCTCGTCCACCAACCGCCTGCGCAGGTCCGTCACGTCGAGCAGAGCAACCATTCCCCCAGGTTACGAGCGCTCACCGCCCGGCCCGCCACCGACCTGGGCCACCGCCCCCCGAACGCGGCACGGCCGCGGCGCCGAGTGCGCGCCGCGGCCGTGCCCACCTCGCCCCCGCTCCTGACCAGCGGGTGCGGGCGTCGATCAGTAGGTCAGGCCGAAGCCGAGCGGGAACAGCGGCTGCTGGCCGTCGCCCGCGTTGATGGGCTGCTGGTCGAACGAGCCCATCCAGGTCATCGGCAGCTTCCCGCTCGGGGCGTGGTCCCCGAACAGCACGTCGGCCACGCCCTGGCCTTCGGTGCCGGGCAGCCACGACGCGAGCAGCGCGTTCCAGCCCTCGACCTCACCGCCGATGTCCAGCGGACGCCCGGACACGGTCACCACGACCACCGGCACCCCGGATTCGCGCAGCTTCGCGATGGTGGCGAGGTCCTCGTCGTCGAGCTTGAGGTCCTCGGGCCGGTCGCCTTCGTACTCGGCGTAGGGGGTCTCGCCGACGACCACGACCGCGGCGCCGTAGCTGTCGTCGATGCCTTCGCCGTCGCGCGAGTAGGTCACCTCGGTGTCCGGAGCGGCCTGCCGGATGCCGTCGAGGATCGTGGTGCCCTCGGTGATGTCCCCGCTGGAGCCCTGCCAGGTGATGGTCCAGCCACCGGTCTGGTTGCCGATGTCGTCGGCGTTCTTGCCCGCCACGAACAGCTTCCCGCCGTCCTTGGACAGCGGGAGCACGCCGTCGTTCTTGAGCAGCACCTGCGATTCGCGGACCGCCTCGCGGGCCAGCTCGCGGTGCTCGGCCGAACCGACCGACGGCAGCAGGTCGCGCTGCGCGAAGGGGTTCTCGAACAGGCCCAGCTCGAACTTCTTGGTGAGCACCCGGCGGTTCGCGTCGTCGATGCGCTCCATCGGGACCTGGCCGGAGTCGACCTCCGCGCGCAGGTACTCCAGGAACAGCTCGTGGTTCTCCGACATCATGATCATGTCGAGCCCGGCGTTGACGGAGTCCCGCACCTCGTCGCGGGTGAACTCCTCCTCCTGGCCGTCGATCTTGTCGATCGCGTCGTAGTCGGACACGACCAGGCCGTCGAAGCCGAGCTCGTCCTTGAGCACGTCGGTGACCAGGTAGCGGTTGGCGTGCAGCTTCACGTCGTTCCAGCTGCTGTAGGACACCATCACCGAGCCGACACCGCGGTCGATCGCGGCCTGGAACGGCGGCAGGTGGACGTCGCGCAGCTCCTGCTCGCTGAGCTCCGCGTTGCCCTGGTCGTCGCCGCCGGTGGTGCCGCCGTCGCCGATGTAGTGCTTGGCGGTGGCCAGCACCGACGTGGGCGAACCGCCCAGCTGCTCGCCCTGCAGGCCGGTGACCGCGCTCGCCATGGCCGTGACCTGCTCCGGCGTCTCGCCGAAGGATTCGTAGGTGCGTCCCCAGCGGTCGTCGCGCGCCACGCACAGGCACGGGGCGAAGTCCCAGTCGATGCCGGTGGCGGCGACCTCTTCGGCGGTGGCGGCGCTGATGCGCTGCACCAGGTCGGGGTCTCCCGCGGCGCCGAGGCCGATGTTGTGCGGGTAGATCGTGGCGCCCTGCACGTTGTTGTGCCCGTGCACCGCGTCCACGCCGTAGATCAGCGGGATGCCGAGCGGCGTGTCCAGGGCGGCGCGCTGGTAGGCGTCGTACATGTCCGCCCACGCCTCCGGCGTGTTCGGTTCCGGAGCGGACCCGCCGCCGCTGAGCACCGAGCCCACCCGGTGCTTCGCGGCCTCCTCCGGAGGTGCCGCGACCCGTTCGACCTGCACCATCTGGCCGAGCTTGTCGTCCAGGGACATCCGCGACATCAGGTCGTCGACCCGTTCCGGGATGGGCGCGGTGGGGTCGCGGTAGTCGATCGGGTCGGCCATCGCCGGCGCCAGGCCGGTGGTGAGCAGTGCGATCGTCGCCAGTCCGGCGGTGGCCAGCGACGATCTCCGCAAGCGGTTGCCCCGCATCCGTTCTCCTCCTTGAGAGCGTTCCGAGCGCGCGTTCGGCGATGAAGCCCGCGCTCCGGCCAACCTATGGGAGCGCTCTCACGCCTCCTACCTCCAAACGGAGCCCGCTCTGGACCGATTTCGGGCCAAAGTGAACGGACCGTTCGCCCAACGGGATGGGACCAACGGTCCGTTCACTCCCAACCCGAACTGAGTCAACGGCCCGTTTGCCCAATCCCATGGGACGAACGGTCCGTTCACTCCCGCGGCCACACTTTCGGCAGTGGTCTGGACATGATCTCGGCACCTAAGCTGCCGTGAAGATCATCGGAGGTGGCCGTGCCGACATTCGCTTCCCCGCGCCGAGCACCGGCGCTCCTGCTCTGCGGCGCGCTGCTGGCGCTGACCGCGACACCCGCCCTCGCCGCGCCAGGAGCACCGGCCGACGCCGCGCGACCGGCACCCGAACCGCGCAGCCAGCCCGTCTTCGCCGACGAACCCGTGCGCGAAACGGTGTGGGTCGACACCGGGCTGGACGGCGACGGCGACGGGACGACCGACCGGGTCGCCGCCGACATCGCCCGGCCGCGGACCGACGCGCCCACTCCGGTGATCATGGACGCGAGCCCCTACTACTCGTGCTGCGGACGCGGCAACGAGAACGAGCTCAAGACCTACGACGACGAGGGCCGCCCGGTCGGCTTCCCGCTGTTCTACGACAACTACTTCGTGCCGCGCGGCTACTCGACGGTGCTCGTGGACCTGGCGGGCACGAACCGCGCGCAGGGCTGCGCCGACGTCGGCGGCGCCTCCGACGTGACCTCGGCGAAAGCCGTGATCGACTGGTTGAACGGCCGCGCGAAGGGCTACGACGCCGCCACCGGCGGAGCCGAGGTCGGCGCCGGCTGGTCGACCGGCGACGTCGGCATGATCGGCAAGTCCTACGACGGCACGATCGCCAACGGCGTCGCCGCGACCGGCGTGGAAGGCCTGCGCACCATCGTGCCGATCGGGGCGATCAGCTCCTGGTACGACTACTACCGCTCCGACGGCGTCTCCTTCGGCGCCGACCCGAGCGGGCTGGCCGAGACCGTCGAGGACGGTGGCAGGCCGGAGTGCGCCGCCGTCAAGCAACGGCTCGACGAAGGCGCCCCGGCCAACGGCGACGTCACCCCGCTGTGGACCGAGCGCGACCACGTGCCCGACGCGGCGAACGTGACCGCGAGCGTGTTCGCGGTGCACGGCCTCAACGACCTCAACGTCAAGACCATCCAGTTCGGGCAGTGGTGGGACGCGCTGGCCGCCCACGACGTGCCGCGCAAGGTGTGGCTGAGCCAGACCGGCCACGTCGACCCCTTCGACTTCCGCCGCGCCGAGTGGGTGGACACGCTGCACCGCTGGTTCGACCACGCGCTGCTCGGCATGGACAACGGCATCGACGCCGAGCCCGCCGCCAGCGTCGAACGAGCCCCGGACGAGTGGTCCGACGAGCCCTCCTGGTCCGGCGAGACCGCGGCTCCGACCGCGCTGCACCCCGTTCCCGGCGAGACCGACGGGCTCGGCGGGCTCACCAGCGCCCCCGCTCCCGCCGACGCGCGCGCCTCGTTCACCGACGACCCGCGGCAGGACGAGTACGCCTGGGCGCAGCAGCCCGACCAGGCGTCCCCGGCGCGCTCGCTGTTCACCAGCGCCCCGCTGCAGGAGGACCTGCGGCTGGCGGGCACCGGGTCGATCTCGGTGACCGCGAGCCCGTCCACCTCCAGCGCGCACCTGTCGGCGGTGCTCGTCGACTACGGCCCCGCCACCACCCGCGACCACCTGGGCGACGGCGAGGGCATCCGCACGCTGGAGACCGAGTCGTGCTGGGGCGAGAGCCGCGACGGCGACGACGCCTGCTACCGCGACACCGAGGCCACCACGGCCGACGTGGACTACCGGATCGTCTCGCGCGGCTGGGCCGACCTGGCCAACCACGAGTCGCTGGAGCAGGAGTCCCCGCTGACGCCCGGCGACCCGCACGAGATGACGTTCCGCCTGTCCACCGCCGATCACGTGATCCCCGCCGGGCACCGGCTCGGGCTGATCATCGCCGGTACCGACGGCGCGTTCATCACCGCTCCGGACGAACCCGGCCGGGTCGACCTCGACCTGGCGGGCACCGCGGTGTCGCTGCCGATCGTCGGCGGATCCGGTGCCGCGGTGAAGGCCGGGCTCGACGCCCCCGCGACCGGCACCGCCGCGGTCCGGCCGGAACGCGCACCGGCCCGCCCCGAGATCCACCTCAACGGCGGCTCCTTCACCGGCTGAGCGGCGCGAGGCCTGCCCGGCACCCCGCCGGGCAGGCCCGCTACCGCAGGATCAGCCCGTGACCAGGGACAAGCCGTAGGCGCTGAGCGCTTCGCCGACCGGCTGGAAGTACGTGGTGCCGCCCGACGAGCAGTTCCCGGAGCCGCCCGAGGTCATGCCCTGGGCCTGGTTCCCGCTGATGAACGAGCCGCCGGAGTCACCCGGTTCGGCGCACACGTTGGTCTGGGTGAGCCCGCTGACCGCGCCTTCCGCGTAGCGCACCGTCTGGTTCAGCGCCTGCACGGAACCGCAGTGCCACCCGGTGGTCGACCCGGAGCGGCAGATCGACGAGCCCGCGGGCGCCGTGCCGTGCCCGGTGACGACCCGCGCGCTGCCGTTGTACATGTCGACCCACGGCCGGGCCGTCCAGCTGCTGTTCGCCGACACCCACGCGTAGTCGTTGCCGGGGAACGAGGAGCCCTGGAAGGAGCCGAGCGCGGCCTGGTTGTACCCGGAGGCCGAGGTCCCCGGGGTGCCGCAGTGCCCGGCGGTGACCATGCCGAAGCCGCCGCTGGAGGTCCGGACGGGGAACCCGACCGAGCAGCGACCGCCGCCCATGTAGAACGCCTGGCCGCCGACCAGGTCGTAGAGGGTGCGCGGCGCTTCGGCGACCTCGTCGACCCGGATCGGGGCGTCGGCGGCGACGTCGGCGAGGTAGGTCTCGGTGGCCGCGTCCCTGGCGCCTTCGCGGACGTTGACGACGACGGTGTTGGCGATCTCGTCGACGTACCAGCCGGTGACCGACGCGGGCGCGGTGCTCTCCGCGCTGTCGAGCTCCGCTTTGACGGCGTCGAGTTCGCCGCTGCTGTGCGCCACGACCCGGGCTTGCGCTCCGGTGGAGCGCACTTCGGCGAGCTTCGCGGCGTCGGTGACGCCGACGACGAGCTTGCCGAGTTCGGCGTCGAAGTGCGCGCCGCCGAACGCCGCGCCCAGCGAGCCGCGGACCTGCTGGTCGATGTCCCGCGCCGCGTCCTCCTGGGCCAGCCGGGTCTGCGCCTGCTGCGCGGTCAGGCCGAAGTCGCGCTGCATGGCCGTGATCAGTTCGGGGGATTGCGGTGGGGGCGCGGCGACGGCGGGCATCGCCCACGCGGTCACGGTGCCCGCGGCGAGCAGCGCCGCACCTGTCAGCCGAAGGGTTCGCTTGCGACTCATCGTTGGTCTCCCTCGATATCCGCGATGACGGGTGGAGCCGGCCCGCGTGCTCGGACGTGATCGGCGTTCGAGCGCGCGGGAACGCGGACGGACGTCCGCGATGTGGGGGGAAGTGCTGACCGGCCGTTGGGGCGGGCCGGGTTCCGGAAGGAAGTTGATCCACGTGGAACCGAGCTGGTCGTTCGCGGACCGGTGAGCGCCGCCGGTGTCCGCAAGAAGGACATTAGGAATCTTCCGCCTGAACCAGGCACCGCCATTAGAGCTATGCCGTTCACTGGGAACGCACGAAACCGCACCGCACAGGCTTGTGCTCGGCGGTCGGCGACGGCACGGGGAGGCGAGCGCGGCACCCGGGATCGCAGCGGTCGGCGCCGACTACAGTCGGCCCGTGCGTTTTGTGCTCGCTTCCGCGTCCCCCGCCCGCCTCGCCGTGCTGCGCGCCGCCGGCATCGACCCCGTGGTGCGCGTGTCCGGGGTGGACGAGGACGCCGTCGCCGCTGCGCTGACCGACCCCGCGCCGGGCGAGCTGGTCACCGCGCTGGCGCTGGCCAAGGCCGAAGCGGTGCTGCCCGACGTGGACGGGGACGCCGTCGTCGTCGGTTGCGACTCGATGCTGTCCATCCACGGCGAGGTCGTCGGCAAACCGGGCGAGCCGGAGATCGCGGCGAAGCGCTGGCGGGCGATGGCCGGCGGCACCGGGGAACTGCTCACCGGGCACGCCGTGGTGCGGTTGCGCGACGGCGAAGTGGTGGCGCGCGCGCACGACCACAAGGTCACCGTGGTCCGCTTCGCGGAGCCGAGCGAGGCCGAACTGGAGGCCTACGTCGGCACCGGGGAACCGCTGCGCGTCGCGGGCGGGTTCACCCTCGACGGCCTCGGCGGCTGGTTCGTGGAGGGCGTGGACGGCGACCCGTCGAGCGTGATCGGCATCAGCCTGCCCCTCACCCGCGGCCTGCTCTCCCAAGTCGGCATCAGCGTCACCGACCTCTGGACACCCCAACAGCACTGACCGCCCGCGATTTCTCGCGAAATTGAACGCGCCCGGCGCGTCGGACACCCCTGTGGACAACCGTCGTAGCCGCTCACCGCGGGTGCCGGGGCCGCGGAAGGCGGGTTTCACCCCGTTCAGGTGGTGCAATTTCTCGCGAAATCGCGGGAATGGTCCACAACGTGACCGCGGGCGTGTCGGACGAGCCGCCCAAGATCGAATGCTCGGGCGGGGCGCGCTCGACGAGCCCGGGAGCCGGAGCCGGGGCGTCCACCCCGCACGGAACCGCTGGTGAACGTGAACACAATTCGGTTAATTCGGGATGGTCTGGACCGAGCACCGGGTTACAACTGTTCGCGATGGGAGCTCAGCGGCGTTATCTGACTTCACGCCTGCACGTCGATCTGCGACGGCAGGCCAGCAGCGTCTGTCCCTGACCGGACCTCCCCGGCCGGTGATCCACCGGCCGCGCGTCGCGGTCGCCGCAGCCTGAAGCCCCAGCGCGCTCCGCCGCGGCACCGCCTCCAGCGCACCCTCCCCCGGCGCCACCACGCGTCGCCTCGCGAACCTCAGGAGATCCCTGTGTCCACCACCCCTGCGCCGGAACGGCGACGACTCCGGTTCAACCCGAAGTACTTCGCCGTGGCCGTCGTCGCCTCCCTCGTGCTCGGTGCGCTGCTCGGCTGGATCGCGAAGTCGACCGGAGCCGAGTGGCTGATCACCACGCTGGACACGATCGGCTCCACGTTCACCAACCTGCTCACCTTCACCGTGCTGCCGCTGATCTTCACGGCGATCGTCGTGGGCATCACGAGCCTGCGCGCCGTCGGCGGCGGGCGGACCGCGGCCCGGCTCGGCGGCAAGACCGCGCTCTGGTTCGCGATCACCTCGCTGATCGCCGTGGTCATCGGCCTCGCCGTCGGGCGGATCATCCAGCCCGGTCAGGGCCTGGTGCTCGAACCCGACCCGGAGCGGCTGAAGTCGATCGGCGAGAAGACCCAGGGCTCCTGGCTCGACCTGATCAACGGACTGATCCCGAACAACCTGGTGAGCGCCTTCTCCGAGGGCGAGACGCTGCAGGTGGTGTTCGTCGCGCTGATCATCGGTGCCGCCGCCTACAGCCTCGGCGACACGGCGAAGCCGTTCGTGGACTTCAACCGCTCGGCGTTCGAGGTCATCCAGCGCGTGCTGGGCTGGATC
This sequence comes from Saccharopolyspora sp. NPDC002578, assembly GCF_053592695.1. Classification (NCBI taxonomy): domain Bacteria; kingdom Bacillati; phylum Actinomycetota; class Actinomycetes; order Pseudonocardiales; family Pseudonocardiaceae; genus Saccharopolyspora; species Saccharopolyspora sp. NPDC002578. The sequence goes on from NZ_JBSFWJ010000104.1 coordinate 10,307, forward strand.
ATCCGGCTCGCCCCGCTGGGCACCCTCGGCCTGATCGGCAACGCCGTGGCCACCTACGGCAACGAGTTCTTCGCGCCGCTGCTCAAGCTCATCGGCGCCACCTACCTGGGCTGCGCGCTGGTGCTGTTCGTCGTCTACCCGGTACTGCTGCGGTTCGTGGCGAAGGTGAGCCCGGCGACGTTCTTCGCGAAGGCGTGGACGGTGCTGCAGTTCGCCTTCGTGTCCCGCTCGTCGAGCGCGAGCCTGCCGCTGAGCAGGCAGACCGCGGAGAACCTCGGGGTCAGCAGCTCGTACGCGAACTTCGCGGTGCCGCTGGCGACGACGACCAAGATGGACGGGTGCGCGGCGATCTACCCGGCGGTGGGCGCGATCTTCATCGCGAACCTGTTCGGCATCCAGCTGGGGCCGGTGCAGTACCTGACGATCGTGGCGGTCGCCGTGTTCGGTTCCATCGCCACCGCCGGGGTCACGGGCTGGTTCACCATGCTCACCCTCACCGTGAGCGCGCTCGGCTTCCCGCCGGAGGTCGTGGCCACCGGCATCGCCGTGGCCTACGCCGTGGACCCGATCATGGACATGGCGCGGACCGCGACGAACGTGGCGGGCCAGATCGTGGTCCCCACCGTCGTCGCCCGCGGCGAGGGCCTGCTCGACGACGAGGTCCTCAACGCGCCGAGCGCACCTCCGCTGCTGGCGTCGGACCGCGCCGCCACCGCCTGAGGCGAGGTGCCCTCCGGTCGCCCGGCCGGAGGGCACCGCCGTCCTGCGTCCGGCCGCCGGAGAACTGCTCCCGCACCGGCGGATCCACCGCGGGACGGCGCCTAGGATGGCGAGGTGCGTGAGAGGGACAAGAACCTGCGGATCGGCGATGCCGAACGGGAAACAGCGATCACGCTGCTCGGCGACCACCTCAGCTCCGGCAGGCTGGACCTCGTCGAATACGACGAGCGCTGCGCCCGAGCCGCCGCCGCCCGCAGCAAGGCCGATCTCCGAGCGCTGTTCACCGACCTCCCCGCCGCCGGCGCGGCGCCCGCCGGAACCTGGTCCCCGGACAAGGCTCCCGCGCGGCCACGTCCCCGCACGGAGATCCTGCTCGGACTGGGCGGCGCGGCGCTGCTGCTCGTCCTCGTCGCGGTGACCCGCGATCTCTGGCTGCTGGCGTTCCTCGGGGTGTTCGTCATCGCATGGGCGCTGCGCAGGCGATGACGACTCGCGGCGCGCGACGGAGTTCACCCGAGACCGACGCCGCCTTCGTTACGGTGAAGCTCATGCAAAGCTCGCGGACCGCCACAGCGCGGAGCGGCCGGACGTCGGCCGGGCGGCTGGGCGGAGTGTGCGCGGCAGGACTGCTCGCCCTCTCCGGATGCGGAATCCTCCGGTCCGAGCCCGCCGCGGAGACACCGGCCCCTGCCCCGCCTCCGCCGCCCATCCCCACTTCGAGCACGCCGCCGCCTCCGCCGCCCCGGCCGTTCGAGCTGACCATGACCGATGTGGACCCGTGCGAACTGCTCACCGAGGACCAGCGCGGGCAGCTCGGGTTCAACCGGGACCCGCTGGCCGACACCGAGGGCGGTTTCGGCGACGCTCCCACCTGCAGCTTCCGCAACACCACGGCGAAGGTCGGGGCGCGGCTGTCGCTGATCACCACCGAGTCGATGAGCGTGTGGACCGACGACACCGCCCAGGTGCAGGCCACGCCCGTCGTGATCCACGGCTTCCCGGCGCTCGTGATCAAGACGCCCGACCTGGACCTGTCCTGCAACGTGGCCGTGGACGTCGCCGAAGGCGAACACCTCGACGTGCTCTACCGCGACGACGGCGGACAACCCGCCCCGCCGCTGGACGCCCTGTGCGCCGGGGCGCAGCGCGTCGCCGAGGACGCCGTGACCTCGCTGGCCGACCCGGCGCCGGAGACCTCGGACACGTCGGCGTCCTCCGAGGACGCCGCGGAGTCCACGACCTCCGAGTCCTCGGAGCCACTGGTCACCCCCCGACCGACGGACTGAACGCGCGCACGAGCGCCAACGTCGTGCCGCCGATCAGCCGATCGGCGTTGATACTCACCGCGTTTGGAGCACTCCCCACCGTGACGAATAGTGATTAGAGTGAGCGCGGACGTTTTACCCGTGGGAGGGAAACCCCGTGCCGCTGTATTCGCCGTCGGGGGACGGCTCGCCGGATTACACCGCGCCATCGGGACCACCCGGCGCCGGTGGATCGATGCGGGTCGAGCCCACCGCCATTCCGGGCCTCGTGAGCGCCTTACAGTCCTCGCTGGACCAGGTGGGCGTCGAGATCGAGCACGCCATCACCGAGCTGCGCATCCGGCCGTGGGCCGGGGATCCGATCAGCAGCACCGCGGCCGAGCAGTTCAACCAGCGCTCCGTCGGCGGCGACCAGGACGCGCTGACCGCGCTGTGCGGCTACCGCGACCAGCTGCAGTCGGCCGCGGAATCGCTGCAACTGGCCAACCAGCACTACCAGGACACCGACGACGTCAACGCGGTGCGCCTCGGCGGAGGGTGCTGACCGTGACCGGTGCGATGGGAGGCGGAACCCGATGAGCGATCATCGCTGGCAGGGCTACCGCCACGAAGAGCTCTACGAGCAGATCCACCAGGGACCGGGTGCGGACGGTTCGACGGATTCGGTGCGCCGCTGGAGCGAGCTGACCCGGACCCTCGGCAACATCGACGGCGATCTCGCCGCGGCGCTGAACTCCGCCATGTCGGGCTGGCAGGGCGACGCCGCCGAGAACGCGCGCGGCGGGATCCGGCCGCTGGGCGACTGGGCGTTGCAGGCCCAGCAGGCCGCCGAGCTGATGCGGGACCGCACCGAGCAGCAGGCCACGTTCGTCGGCAAGGCGCGCGCGGACATGCCGCAGCCGCAGCCGACGACCACCGAGGACCCCGGTAGCGCGATCACCGGTCTGGTGCACCTGTTCGGCGGGCAGACCGACTACGAGGTCCAGGAGGCGAAGCAGAACGCCGCCGAGCAGCGCGCGTTCGAGGTGATGCGGACCTACGAGGCCTCCACCCAGGCGAACACGACCTCGCTGGCCTCCTTCACGCCGCCGCCGCAGGTCGTCGTCGACGGTCCGGCTTCCTCCCCCGGCGCCCCGAAGGCGTGGCAGCAGCCGGGCATCACGATCAGCTGGGGCGGCACGCCGGTGCCCGCTCCGCGCGCCGCACCGGGTTCCACCGCCGGCGTCCAGGGCTCGCGCAGGCAATCCGGGCGCGGCGGCGGGCGCGGCGCCGAACGCGGCCGGACCCACCCGACCGGTTCGGGCGGTGGCCGGACGCGGCGCCGCGACGACGACTCGGTGGACCGCGCGGTGACCGAGCGGGTCGGCGACGGCACCGGATTCTTCGACGAACCGCAAACCCTGTCCCGCCCGGTCATCGGCGGGGACCTCGACCGATGATCGACGGCGCCGCCCTCGCGGGGGCGGGCCCGGTCCGGTTGTCCGCGTTGGAGTTCGACGTGCTCGTCGAGCACTTGGGACTGGACACGATGCCGCTGGTGCTGCGGGTTCCGTCGCCGGGACGCACCTGGTCGGAACGGGCGGAGCTGGCGGAATCGGTGTGGCGGGCGCTGGGTTCGCGGCGGCTCGGCGATCGCCGCGACCTCGATCCGGCGCTGGAGCGGATGCTGCGGCTGCTCGCCCATCCCCGCTCCGAACTGGACGGGCGGACCTGGTTCGACCGCAGCGTCCGGGTGCTCGCGGCGTCCGGCGTGCCGGACGGCAGCGGCGCGGACGCGGTGCTGGTCGTCAAGGACGAGGACGCGCTGACCTTGCGGCCGGTGTCGGCATCGGGACTGGCGCGGGAGGCGACCTCGGTGCTGCCGGTCCTGGCGGCCGGACCGGGACGGTCGGTGACGGTGCGCAGCGCGGACCTCGACGAGGCCGCGGCCGGGACCGGCGGGAACACCGAGGCGTTGGAAGGCGAACTGGTGCGCCGCGGCGTGCGCGGCGACGACGCGGAGATGCTGACGTCGATGGTCCGCGAAGCGGGAGCGCGCGGTCAGTTCGGCGCTGCGGCGCGCGACCGGCTGGGCCGCCGGGTGCGGGCGCAGCGGGTCGTCGGCTTCTTCGACACCCCGCACGGCCGCTACGCGCAGCTGCGCCGCGACTCCCCCTCCGGCGATTCCTGGAGCACGATCGCCCCGGCCGATACCCGCCGCATGACCGCCCACGTCGAAGAACTGCTCACCGACCTCAGCTGAACGAACGCAGCGGACCGCCCGTCCACGAAGGACGAACGGTCCGCTGCGCGCCCGATGAGCCAGGAAGGGCCTTCGTCAGCTGCCCTGCCCCATCAGCGGCGGAGCCGCTGAGTAACCAGCCTGGGCCCTCAGTGAGAAAGCCGCTGACGGCTGCCTTTGATCTTGCCACTCCAGGTGAGCGACGTCGTTGGTCCTTTTCCTGTCAGCGGCGAAGCCGCTGAGCAGTGACCGGCTTGAGCAGAACGACCACCGGCGGGTTCTCAGCGGTTTCCTCGCGAGGACGGCTTTTTTCCTCGTGGCGGAGCCACTTGGAAAAAAGATCCCGCAGCGAGGAAACC
>NZ_JBSFWJ010000105.1:0-14834 GCF_053592695.1 Saccharopolyspora sp. NPDC002578
TGCGTAGCGGTGGGGGTGGCGGAACCTCAGCTGCTTCCTCGCTGCGGGATCTTTTCCCCGAGTGGCTCCGCCACGAGGGAAAAAGCCGTCCTCGCGAGGAAGCAGCTGAGAACCCGCCGGTGGTCTTCTTGCTCAAGCCGGTCACTGCTCAGCGGCTCCGCCGCTGACAAGACAACGACGAAATGCCGTTCACCTGCAACGGCAAGCTCAAGTACAGGAGATCAGCGGCTTCGGCACCCTGATCGCGGGGTCGACGGTTGATATATCTGTGCACGATAAGACAGGGGCCGGTACTGGTCAACGCCCCCGATCGGGGGGTCGATCCGGGGTCCGCCGGAGCCGGAATCCGCTGTGCCGCAAGCGGATACTCGCACCGGTAACGCGGGCGGGCCGCGCGGCGACGCTCCATCGAGAGCATCCGGCCGAGCGCGATCCCGCGAGCGGACCAGCGGTCACCGGCACCGGAAGGCGTTGCGCAGGACGCAACCTCACGGGCGGGCCGGCGGCCGAAATTCCATCGTTGACGACCAAGGGGGCGAGCCGCATTCTGTCTGTTGCGAATTGCACTACGGGTTCCGCCATCTGCAACAGGAGGCAACATGATCTTCGTAGGTGAGCTCGCCGACCTCCCTCCCGGGGAGTCGGCCCGCGTCCAGGGCGAGGCACCCATCGCGGTGTTCAACGTGGACGGTGAACTGTTCGCGATCGACGACACCTGCACGCACCAGGACGCGTCGCTGTCCGACGGCTGGCTGGAGGGCTGCGCGGTCGAATGTCCCTTGCACGCCGCCTGTTTCGACCTGCGCACGGGCCGTCCCAGCGGACCTCCGGCGAAGAAGCCCGTCCGCACCCACCAGGTGTCCGTCGACGACGGCCTGGTCTACGTCCTCGAGTCGACGTCGGTCGACGCGGCAGTGGAAGGGGTGAGTTGATTGCGGGACATCACGATCGTCGGGGCGTCGCTGGCCGGCCTGACGACCGCCCGCTCCTTGCGGGAGCAGGGCTTCGACGGGCGGATCGTCGTGATCGGCGACGAGGAGCACGCGCCCTACGACCGCCCGCCGCTGTCCAAGGAATTCCTGGCGGGCACCTCCTCCGAGGACGACATCGGCCTGACCGAGCCGGATGACTCCGGACTGGGCGTCGAGTGGCGGCTGGGCCGCACCGCCGAAGCCCTCGACACCGGTGAGCGCGCGGTCCTGCTCGACGACGGGGAGCGCATCACCACCGACGGCGTCGTGCTGGCCACCGGAGCGCGGGCGCGCACCCTGCCGGACTCGGTGCCCGAAGGCGTGCACACCCTGCGCACGCTCGACGATGCCCGCGCACTGCGCAAGGAACTCGTGCCCGGCGCGCGGCTGATCGTCATCGGAGCCGGGTTCATCGGAGCCGAGATCGCCTCGACCGCGGTCGGCCTCGGCTGCGAAGTGGACATCGTCGAAGCGGCGGCCGCTCCCCTGCAACGAGCGCTCGGCACCGACATGGGCTCGGTGTGCGGCCGGCTGCACGCCCGCAACGGCGTCCGGATGCACTTGCGGGCCGGTCTGGCCGAGCTGATCGGCGAGTTCCGCGTGACGGCCGTCCGGCTCGAAGACGGGCGCGAACTGCCCGCCGACGTGGTGGTGGTCGGCATCGGCGCCCAACCGAACGTCGAGTGGCTGGCGGACTCGGGAATCCCGTTGCACAACGGCGTTCTCACCGACGAACGAGGCCTGACCGAGGTCCCCGGCGTCGCGGCCGTCGGCGACTGCGCCAACTCGCACCGGGCCTACACCGCGGAATCCATGCGGCTGGAGCACTGGACGAACGCGCTGCAGCAACCCGCGGCGGCCGTCGCGGCACTGCTGGGCCGGGAGCACGCCGCGCCCGCCCACCACGCGGTCCCCTACTTCTGGTCCGACCAGTACGGCCACCAGATCCAGTTCGCGGGACACCGCACTGCGGACTGCACGATCCAAGTGGAAGAAGGAGATCTCGACTCCGGCGACTTCCTCGCGCTCTACGTCGACGGCGCGGGCGCTCCGGTCGGAGTGCTCGGCATCGACCGCCCCCGCGCGTTCGGCCGATGGCGCCGGCGCCTCGCGGGCAGACTCTGACCGCTCACCGACGCGACGCGCTCCCCAGGCAGCACCGCCGTCCGCACCGAGCTCCGCGCGGACCCGGTCGGAGTCCTGCACGAGCCGGCACGCCGTCGGACGACATCACCCGTGCTCTCCGGCGCTGCGACATGGGCTCGGACGGGAACGCGGCCCAGGTCTCGTTCCCGCTCGCCGATCGCGGTCGTTGCGGCGGTGTCAGACCACCGCCCGGATCGCCTTCTCGAAACCCAGCACGTGCTCGCGGGCGAGCCGCTCGGACTCGCCGACGTCGCGCGCGCCGATCGCCCGCAGCAGCGCGGTGTGCTCACCGACGTGGCTGTCGAAGTTCACCATCCGGTCCAGGAACAGGCAGAAGATCCGAGTCGCCAGGTTGTCGTAGCGCACCAGGGTGTCCTCCAGGTGCGGATTCCCGGCCGCGCTGTAGATGGCGCGGTGCACGTGCAGGTCCCAGCGCATCAACTCGTCCCGGCTGAGCGAGCGCACGTCGACCCGGTCCAGGGCGTCGGCCAGCTCCGCGACCTCTCCCAGCTTCGCGGCGTCCGCGGATTCGGCGGCTCGCCGCGCCGCCAACGGCTCCAGCTGCACCCGCAATTCCGAGATGTAGGCGAGGTCGGTGATGTCGACGGCCGTGGCGAAGGTGCCCCGCCGCGGGTAGGACACCACGAGCCGGTCGATCTCCAGCCGCTTCAGCGCCTCGCGCACCGGGGTCCGGCCGATGTCCAGCGATCCGGCGAGGGCCACGTCGTCGATCGCCGTCATCGGCGGGATGTCGAGCATGATCAGTCGGTCCCGGATGGCCGCGTACGCCTTGTCGGCCATCGAGGTGTACACCGGTTCCTCGCTGGTCACAGCGCCCATCCCGTCCTCGGCGTCGTCGACGGGCAGCAGCTTCCGAAGGTGCCGAGATGACTTGACATATCAGCAGTGTATCTGTTGGAGCTCCACCGACGCCTCGTCTCGGTGGCCCGCGTCACCGGTTCGGCCGGTCTCGCCGACGTCGCCGGAACGCTGCGATCGGGGACCGCCGCGGTCGTGCGCGGAGCGGAACCGCTGGTCCGTTCCTTGCCGCGCCGGGTGGAGGAATTCGCCGCCGCTCCGGTCCGGCCGCTTTCGATCCGCCAGGTTCCCGATTCCTCCGCGCGTCGTGGGCATTCCGCTCCGAGACCACGTCGCTAGAGCATTTCCCGGTCCGGCGCTCAGCTGATCGTCGACCACGAACCGGCGCGTTCGCGGAAGAGCTCCGGGGCGAGCGCTCCCGCGCCCTCGGGGATCGCGCCGATGACCGGGACTCCGGTGACGCGGGGCAGCTCCGTTCGGTTGCAGCGCTCCGCGAGTCCGAGCTCCGCCGGGACCGAGCCGAGCACCAGCCCCTCCGGTTCCAGTCCGCGCGAGCGCAGCGCGCCGACGGTCAGCTCGGTGTGGTTGAGGGTGCCGAGGCCGAGCCTCGTCACGACCCGCACCCGCACCGGGTGGTCGGCGGCCAGGTCGGCCGCGAGGTCCCGGATCGTGCCGCCCGCCGCGTCGAGGCGGACCAGGACTCCGCCGGCTCCCTCGACGATCACGGTGCCGCGAGTCCGGGCCAGGTCTCGGATTCCGGCCGCGTGCTCGTCGACGGCCGGGATCGCCGCGCCGCGCAGCCGGGCCGCCGTGTCCGGGGCGAGCGGTTCGGCGAGCCGGGTGAACTCGACGACCTCGCACCCCGCCAGCCGCCGCACCACGGCGATGTCCGGTTCGTCGGGGCCGACCCCGGTCTGCGCCGGTTTCACCACGACCGTCCCCGGCCCGGATCGGGCCGCGAGCGCCGCGGTGGCCACGGTCTTGCCGACACCGGTGTCGGTGCCGACCACGAAGACGATCACGATCCCTCCCGGTGGTCGTCGACGACGCGGGACAGCACGGCGACGGCGGTGGCCCAGCGGTCCTCGCCGATCCCGGCTCTGGCGGTGATCCGGAGCCGGGAGACGCCGTCCGGCACCGAGGGCGGGCGGAAGCAGCCGACCCGGACACCCGCCGCCAGTGCCGCGGCCTGGGCGGCGACGGCGACCCGCGGGGACGGCATCGGCACCGAGAGCACCGCTCCCGCCGAGCGCGGCACGCCGAGCCGATCGGCGAGCTCGCCGCCGCGCCGGTGGATCGCGCCGGGCAGCTCCGGCCGCCCCCGCAACCGGCGCAGCGCGTCCAGCGCACCGGCGGTGGGAGCGGGCGCGAGCCCGGTGTCGAAGATGAACGGGCGGGCGCGATTGGTGAGGTGGTCGATCAGCGCCGCCGAGCCCAGCACCGCGCCGCCCATCGCGCCGAACGACTTCGACAGCGTCGCGGTGACCACCACCTGCGGGTGCCGCGCCAGGCCGTGGGCGTGCACCGATCCCCGGCCGCCGGCTCCGACGACGCCGAGCCCGTGGGCTTCGTCGACGAGCAGCAGCGCGTCGTGCTCGGCGCACACCGCGGCCAGCTCCGGCAGCGGGGCGGCGTCGCCGAGCACCGAGAAGATCGACTCGGTGAGCACGATCGCGCGCCGGTCCCCCGCGCTCGCCAGCGCGGCCCGCACCGCCGCCACGTCGTTGTGCGGGACGACCTCGATCGCGGCGCGGGACAGCCGCGCGGCGTCGATCAGCGAGGCGTGCGCGTGCGCGTCCGAGACGACCAGCGAGTGCTTGTCGGCCAACGCGGTCACCGCGGACAGGTTCGCGTGGTACCCGGTGGAGAACACCAGCGCGGCCTCGCGACCGGTGAACTCGGCGAGTTCGCGCTCCAGCTCGGCGTGCAGCTCGGTGGTGCCGGTGACCAGCCGGGACGCCCCGGCGCCCGCGCCCCATTCGAGGGCGGCGTCGGCCGCGGCCCGCCGCACTCCGGGATGCGCGCCGAGGCCCAGGTAGTCGTTGCCAGCGAGGTCGATCACCGCTTCGGTCGCGGGTCGCGGCCGCAGCACGCGCTGCACACCGGCGTGCTCGCGCGCGGAGCGCTGCGCGGCGAACCAGTCGTCCCAGCCGCTCATCCCGCCTCCGCCGCAGCCGCGATCCCGCCGCACACGGCGGCGATGTCCTCGTCGGTGCACGCGTACGGCGGCATGGTGTAGATCAGGTCGCGGAACGGCCGCAGCCACACGCCGTGCGCCAGCGCCGCGTCGGTCGCCGCCGCCGCGTCGACCTCGTGGTCGAGCTGGACGACGCCGACCGCGCCGAGCACCCGCACGTCGGCGGCCGGAATCCCGTGCAGCGCCTGCAGACCCGCGTTGATCCGGCGCACGTCGGCCGCCCAGCCGCCGCCCGCCAGCAGGTCCAGGCTGGCCGTGGCGACCGCGCAGGCCAGCGGGTTGCCCATGAACGTGGGGCCGTGCATGAGCACTCCGGACTCCGAGGCGGACAGCCCGCGCGCCACCTCCGCCGTGCACAGCGTGGCGGCCAGCGACAGGTAGCCGCCGGTGAGCGCCTTGCCGACGCACAGCACGTCCGGCCGCACCGGGCCGGCCTCAGCGGCGAACAGGGTGCCGGTGCGGCCGAAGCCGGTCGCGATCTCGTCGAAGACGAGCACCAGGCCGTGCTCGTCGGCGACCTCGCGGAAGACCGCCAGGCACCGCGCGGAATAGGGCCGCATCCCGCCCGCTCCCTGCAGCAGCGGCTCCACGATCAGCCCGGCGAGCCGGTCGGCGTGCTCGGCCGCGAGCGCGCGGAACCCCTCGGCCCAGTCGTCGACGTCGGCGTCGTGGCGCGGTGGTCGTGCGCCGAACACCTGCTCCGGCAGCACGCCCGACCACATCGCGTGCATCCCGCCGTCGGGATCGCACACGCTCATGCAGTCGAACGTGTCGCCGTGGTAGCCGCCGCGGACGGTGAGGAACCTGGTCCTGCCCGGCCGCCCGGTACCGCGCTGGTACTGCAGCGCCATCTTCATCGCCACTTCGACGCTCACCGATCCGGAGTCGGCGAGGAAGACGCGGTCGAGCCCGTCGGGCGTGAGGTCGACCAGCCGGCGGGCCAGTTCGACGGCGGGTTCGTGGGTGAGCCCGCCGAACATGACGTGCGACATCCGCTCGACCTGGTCGCGCACCGCCGCGTCCAGCGCGGGATGCCGGTAGCCGTGGATCGCCGACCACCAGGACGCCATCCCGTCCACGACCTCCCCGACGCCGTCGATGCTGATCCGGCTGCCGCGGGCGCCGGTGACCAGCCGGGTCGGCGCCGGGTCGGTCATCGAGGTGTACGGGTGCCACAGGTGCTCGCGGTCGAACGCGAGCTGCTCGTCGGGAGTCATCGGCTCAGGCGTTGGGCAGCAGGTCGGTTCCGGCGCCGCGGCGGCGGATCACCGGGCCCTCGGCCCGCTGGGCGAGGTCCTGTTCGGAGCCGAGCACGACGAAGCCGCCGTCCCGGATCATCTCCAGGTCCGCTTCGGCGGCTTGGCCTTCCGAGGTCAGGTAGTCGCCGAGGAAGATCGAGTTGGCCACGTGCAGCGCGATCGACTGCAACGACCGCAGGTGCACCTCGCGGCCACCGGCGATCCGGATCTCCTTGTCCGGGCAGACGAAGCGCGCCATCGCCAGGATCAGCAGGCACCGCGCCGGGGTGAGCTCCCAGGTGTTCTCGAACGGGGTGCCGTCGAACGGCAGCAGGAAGTTCACCGGGATCGAGTCCGAGCCCAGCTCCCGCAGCGCGAACAGCGCCTCGACCAGCTGCTCGTCGGACTCCCCCAGCCCGGCGATCAGCCCGGAGCACGGCGACAGCCCCGCGGCCTTGGCCTTGCCGACGGTGTCCACCCGGTCCGCGTAGGTGTGGGTCTGAACGATGGTGTGGTGGTGGCTCTCGGCGGTGTTGATGTTGTGGTTGTAGGCGTCGACCCCGGCGGCCTTGAGGCGTTCCGCCTGGTCGTCCTGGAGCAGCCCCAGGCAGGCGCAGATCTCGACGTCGGGGTGCCGCTGCTTGAGCGCGCCGGCCATCTCCGCGACCTTGTCGATGTCCCGGGTGGACGGTCCGCGGCCGGAGGCGACCATGCACACCCGGCTCGCGCCGCCGTTGAGCCCGGCACCGGCCTGTTCCAGCGCGGCGTCCTGGGACAGCCACGAGTACTTGAGGATCGGGGCGGCGGAGCCGACGGCCTGCGAGCAGTAGCCGCAGTTCTCCTGGCACAGCCCCGATTTGAGGTCCACCAGGTAGTTCACCTTCACCGCGTTGCCGAAATGCGCGCGGCGCAGCCGACCGGCGGCGGCCACCACGTACATCAGCTCGTCGTCGGTGGCCCGCAGCACGGCGAGCGCGTCGTCGGTGGTCACCGGGCTCCCGGCGAGGACGTCGTCGGCGAGCTGGTCGAAGGTGGTGGTCATCGCTTCTCCCCGGGGTCGGCTGACGCTGCGACCTGAACGGCGTTCAGGTGAACAGCGTTCAGGTTAAACTGGGAGGACGGATCGGTCAACGGGAAGGATTCGCGTGCGCTACCACCGCGCCGACATCGTCGATCGCGCCCTCGCGGTGCTCGACGAGTACGGGCTGGAATCGCTTACGATGCGGCGGCTCGCATCGGAGCTCGGCGTGCAGCCCAGCGCGCTCTACCACCACGTGCCGAACAAGCAGACGCTGCTCGCCGCGATCGCCGACGAGATCCTGCGCCGCGGCCGCCGACCGCACCGGGCCACGGAGTGGGACGGGCGCGTCGTCGAGCTCTGCGGGCAGTTGCGCGACGCGATGCTCGCCTACCGCGACGGCGCCGAGGTCGTCGCCACCGCGCACACCTTCGGCCTCGGCCGGGACGACACCGCGGATCGGCTCCGCGACGCGCTGCACGACGGCGGCCTGCCCCCGGACCTGGTGGACCTGGCCACCCGCACCTTCCTGCACCTCGTGTTCGGACACGCGACCGAGGAGCAGACCGCGCTGCAGGCCGCGAGCGCCGGCGCGATCGACCGCGACCCCGGCGGCCCCGACGACTTCGACCGAAGCCTCGAACTCGTCCTCGACGGCCTCCGAGCCAGAACCCACCCCTGACTCGAAACCCCTGTTCAACGCCTTGTCAGCATCTTGTCAGCGGCGAAGCCGCTGAGCAGTGACCACCAGAGCAACCGGCACCGCAGCGGGTTCTCAGTCGTCTTCTCGCGAGGACGGCTTTTCCCTCGTGGCGGAGCCACTCGGGAAAAAGATCCCGCAGCCTGAGGTTCCGCCACCCGATCACAAAGCAAACCGAGCGAAGAGCGCTTCAGTCGTCGAGGGTGATCCTGGCGTCCTCTGCTACCGCGACGAGCAGAACCTTCGCGTCCGGGGTGAGCAGTTGCCAGCTGTGCCGGATGCCGCCGGAGCAGTAGAGGGCGTCGCCTTCGGCGAGGTCGTGCTCCGCTTCGCCGGCGATCACGCGGGCCGCGCCGCGCACGACGTAGAGCAGTTCGTCGTTGCGGTGCACGAATTCGCGGTCGCCGTGGCGACCGCCGCTGAACTCCAGCGCGTGCAGCTGGCGACGGCCGCGCACGAGCGCGCGCACGGTGCCGTCCTCGTCGTCGGTGGCGGCCATCGGTGCGCGCTCGCCGGCGCGCACGATGTCGACGCGTCCGGCCTGTTCGGCACCGGCGAGCAGCCGCACGGCGGTGGTGCCCAGCGCGTCGGCGAGCCGTTGCAGCGAGGCCATGCTCGGGTTGGCGCGGTCGTTCTCGATCTGGCTCAGGAACGGCGCGGACAATCCGCTGATCCCGGCGATCTCGGCCAGGGTGCGGCCGAGCTCCTTGCGCCGCGCCCGGATCACCCGTCCCAGCATCGGCGCGCTCACCTCCTGCGCCCACAACGTGAGAAGGCCTTTCCCGACCCCGCGCACCGGGTGTCAAATATTTGATGAACACAAATCTTTGACAGCGAGGACGAGCGATGGACCAGAACACGTTGCGCCGGCGCGGCACCGGCTTGATCGGCGCCGAACCGGAGCTCGGTTTCGGCGGCTACACGCTCTACGCGCCGCTGACCAGCCCGGGTGTCGTGCACCTCGTGGACGCCGAAGGCGCCGAGGCGCACCGCTGGGAGCTGCCGTACCGGCCGGGACGTCATGCCCGCATCCTGCCCAACGGCAATCTCGCCTACAACGGCGCCCTGCCCGGAGTGCCCGCGCCGTTCGACATGTGGCACAAGTACCGCGGCGGAGCCATGTGCGAGGTCGCACCGGACGGGACGATCCTGCGCGAGCACCGCGACCCGTGGGCGCACCACGACGCGAACCACCTCGGCGACGGGCGGATCCTCTACGCCGCCGCCGAACCCGTGGATCCCGCGCTCGTGCCCGGCGGCGTGCCGGACACCGAGGCCGACGGCGTGCTCTACGCCGACGTGCTCCGGGAGGTCGGCCCGGACGGCGAGCTGCTGTGGGAGTGGCGGGCGATCGAGCACCTGCCGCCCGAGGACTACCCGCTGCAGGCGCACTACTGGCGGGAGCACTGGCCGCTGGTCAACAGCGTCTCGGAGCTCGCCGACGGCAACATCGTCGCGAGCCTGCGCAGCGTCTCCGCGGTGATCGTGATCGAACGCGCGACCGGGAACGTGCTGTGGCGCTTGGGTTCCGACGTGATCGCCCAGCAGCACTGCGTGTCCGAGCTGGACGACGGCAAGCTGCTGCTGTTCGACAACGGCACCTTCCGCTCCCGGGAGAGCGTGACGTTCTCCCGGGTCATCGAGGTCGACCGCACGACCTCGGAGATCACCTGGGAGTACCACGACTCCACCCGCGAGTCGTTCTTCACGCCGTTCATGGGCAGCGCGCAGCGGCTGGGCAACGGCAACACGATGATCACCGAGTCGGCCTTCGGCCGGATCTTCGAGATCACCCCGGAAGGCCGGGTGTGCTGGGAGTTCGTCGTGCCGCAGTTCTCGCGCTACCACGAACCCGAAGCGGCGCGGGTGTTCCCGAGCGAGTCGAACGCGCTGTTCCGGGCCTACCGGTACTCGGCGGCGGAACTGCCATGGCTGCGGTGAGCCCCGAAAGCGAGGCGGTGCCGCTCAAGGCGCTCGCACCGCTGGCCGTGCAGCACCTGCTGGTGATGATCACCGGGCCGATCTCGTCGGTGTTCCTGGTCGCGCACGCGCTGGACCTCGACGCGGATTCCTCCGCGCGGTTGCTCGCGGCGTTCTTCCTGGTCTCGGCGATCGGCACGGCCTTCCAGTCGACGGGTTTCCTGCGGGTGGGCGCGCGGTTGCCGTTCGTGATGCTGCCCGGTGGCGCCGCCGTGGTGCTGTTCATCCAGATCGCGCAGCGCACCGACGCGCGCACCGCGAGCGGCGCCGTGGTGCTCACCGGGCTCGCCTGCTTCGCGCTCGCACCCGTGTTCCTGCGGATCGTGCGGTTCTTCCCGCCGCTCGTGCTCGGCGTCATGGTCATCGTGATCGGCGTGAACCTGCTGCGCATCACCGCTCAGCTGGTGGTCGGGCCGGAGGGCGCGGCGGAGCCCTCGTCGCTGGGGCTGATGGCGGCGACGATCGTGCTGACGGTGGTGCTGTTCCGCGTCCTGCGCGGCGGCTGGCGCCGGGTCGCGGTGCTGCTGGGCATGGCGGGCGGCATGCTGCTGGGGCTCGCGACGGGTCAGCTCGGCGAGATCACCGGTGGCCCGGTCTTCGCGTTGCCGCAGCCGTTCCCGTTCGGCGTGCCGCACTTCGACCTGCTGGCGACCGTGCCGATGCTGCTGTTCGCGATCGGCGCGATGGCCGAGGCGACGGGCCAGACGGTGCTCAACGTGGAAGCCGTGGGCACCCCCGTCGACCGCAAGCGCCACATCGGCGGCACGATCCGCGGCGACGCCGTCGCCTCGCTCCTCAGCGGCGTGTTCGGCGGTCCGGTGATGGTGACCAGCGGCGAGAACGTCGGCATCGTGCGCATCACGCGGGTGCGCAGCCGCTACGTCACGCTCGGCACGGCCGTGCTGCTGGCCGTGCTCGCCTTCTTCGCGCCGGTGGCCCGGCTGATCGGCGCCGTGCCCTCCGCCGTGGTCTGCGGGACCGGGCTGGTCGTGTTCGGCATGATCACCGGGCTGGGCGTGAAGATGCTGCGCGAGGTCGACTTCGGCCAGGACGGCAACCTGATGGTCGCCACGGCCGCGCTGGTCGCCGGGCTGCTGCCCGTCGTCGCACCGGACCTGTACCAGCAGCTGCCGCCGTCGCTGGGCCTCATCCTCGGCAGCGGCGTGACCATGGCGGCGCTCGTCGGCGTCCTCGGCAACCTCTTGTTCTCCGCACGATCGGCCGAGTGATCACCTCTAGTCCACTGTGGGCTGATACTGCGGACGTGCCGGTCCGGGCGTGATCAGCCGAAGGCGTCCGTCTCGTGCGGACTCCACTCGCCGTGCTCGACGCGACCGAGTTGCTGGCCGGCGAAGTGCATGCCGAAACCGAGGGTGCCTTCGCCGCCGAGGCGTTCGACCAGCCGCCGCCGGGAGCGCTCCGCCGCGGAGCGGTCGGCGTCGAACAAGACCTCCCAGTCGAGGTGGCGGACCTGGGCGGGCGAGTGCAGCGCGTCGCCGAAGGCCACGACCTCGCGGCCGTCACCGGTGTCGAGCACCCACCCGGTGTGGCCCGGTGTGTGGCCGGGCAGCGCCCACGCGCGGACTCCCGGCACCACTTCCGCTCCGTCGTCGACGGCGACCACGCGGTCCGCGCCACCGGCGAGGGCCGGATCGGCGCCGGGTCCGGCCTCCGCCCACTCGCCGCGGCCCACCAGCCAACGCGCGGACGGGAACAGCCCGCGGCCGTCGTCGGTGGCGTCCGGCCTGGCCCAGCCGGTGTGGTCGGGGTGGAGGTGGGTGAACGCCACGAAGTCGACGTCGGCCGGGTCCACCCCGAGTTCCGCCAGCTCGCCGGGCAGGAATCCGACGTGCTCGAAGCGGTCGGCGAACTCCGGCACCTCGTCGGCGGGGATGCGCCCGTGTCCGGCGTCGATGAGCAGCCGCGTCGAGCCGCGCTCCACGAGCAGCGCACCGCAGCCCATGGTCAGCAGGCCGTCCCCGGTCCGGTGCTCCCGTTCGTCGCGCCAGTCGTGCTCACCGGTGGCCGGGTACACCTTCGACGGGATCATGTGCAGGCCCGCGTCGGGGAGGTGGGTCAAGGTGAGCTCGCCGAGGGTGGCCCGCCACCGGCCGGGAACCCGGCGGGCGGGGTGGTCGTCCGAATCGGCGCGCTCGGCTGCGGGACGGGTCATGGCGTCTCCGATGCGATCGAGGTGGGACTGCGGTCGAGGTCGACGGCGGCGCGTCCGGGTGCCGGACGACCACGGCAGCACCGGCAGGTCCCTCCGGCGCGACGCGCCTCGTGCTCCCGGCCGACCACGGCACGAGGTCGACCCCACCGTAACGACCCGCCGGGCCCCGCCCCCTCCGATCGACCTGGGACGCGCCGGATTCGGCCCGTTCGGCTCAGCCGCGCACCGGCCGCCCGCCGGAGCCGGTTCGTCGGATCCGCGGCGAGAACTCGCCGCGTCTCGGGCACGGCCCTCCGCGCGGGCTATACAGAGCAGCGGGTGCGCCGAGGCACCGCGTCCGACGTCGGGAGTGCTGATGGTCCGCCGCTCGTTGCTCACCGCCGCCACCGCCGTCGCACTGCTGGCCGGGGTGCTCCCGGCCGCCGCCGCGCCACCGGACACCGGAACCGGAGCGCGGCTGATCGACCGCGACGCGAAGCTCGACGGCTTCGTCGATCCCGCCTGGTATCGGGCGAACATCCCGTTCGTGGACCTGCCCGACGCCGAGATCGAGGACACCTACTACTACCGCTGGCGGACCTTCAAGGAGGCGTTGAAGTACACCGGCCCCGAGGACGGCTGGATCGTCTCGGAGTTCCTGGGGCCGGTCGGCTACTCCGCGCCCGGCGGCGGGATCTCGGCCGCGGCGGGCCACCACCTCTACGAGGGCCGCTGGCTGCGCGACACCCGCTACCTGGACGACTACCTCGACTACTGGCTGACCGGGAGCGGTTCCGGGCCGAAACCGCCCACCGAGGAGCTGAACCCGAACACGACCGATTGGGCTCATCAGTACTCGTTCTGGGTGGCCGACGCGGTCGTCGCCCGCGCGTCGGTCGACGGGCGCTGGGACCGCGCGACCGCGCTGCTGCCGGAGCTCGTCGAGCAGTGGGAGGGCTGGGATCCGCAGTTCGACCCGGAACTCGGCCTCTACTGGCAGACCCCGGTGTGGGACGCAATGGAGTACACCGCGAGCTCGTACCAGAGCGACGACCCGTACCACGGCGGCGAGGGGTTCCGGCCGACGATCAACGCGTACCAGTACGGCGATGCCAAGGCGATCGCGAGCCTGCTGCGCCGCACCGGCGACCTCGACGGCGCCGCGGACTTCGAGTCCCGAGCGGCCGAGCTTCAGTCCAATGTGGAGTATCGCTTGCGGGACGGCGACTTCTACAAGCACGTCATGCGCGACGGGAATCCGGCGCGGGAGCCGATCGCCGACCGCGAGCAGATCGGCTTCGTCCCCTGGTACTTCGGCATGGCGCCGCCGGAGGCCGATGCGGCGTGGTCCCGGCTCACCGACCCGCAGGGCTTCGCCGCGCCGCACGGCCCGACGACGGTGGAACGCCGCAGCCCCTGGTACCTGCACGAAGCCGAGCGGGGCTGCTGCCGCTGGTCCGGCCCGAGCTGGCCCTACGCCACCTCCCAGACCCTGACCGCGCTGGCGAACCAGCTCCAGGACCGCCCGGACCAGCCCTTCGTCGACCGGCAGGACTACTACGACCTGCTGCGCGGCTACGCCTCGACGCAGCGCAAGGACGGCCACCCCTACGTGGCCGAGGCGCACCACCCCGACGAGGACCGCTGGCTCTACGACTCGCCCGGCCACAGCGAGGACTACAACCACTCGACGTTCACCGACCTCGTGCTCTCCGGCCTGCTCGGCATTCGGCCGCAGCAGGACGACACCGTTCGGATCGCCCCGCTCGCGCCTACCGGGTGGGACCACTTCGCGGTCGAGGAGGTGCCCTACCGCGGCCACGACCTGAGCGCGTCGTGGGATCGCGACGGCACGCACTACGGGCAGGGCGCGGGACTGCGGATCTCGCTGGACGGCGTCGAAGTCCACCGGCAGGCGGACCTGAGCCCGGTGACAGTTCCCGTGACCGGCTCTGCGAGCGAACCGCCGCGCCTGGTCGACGACCTGGTCAACGCGGACGGAACCGGTTTCCCCGAGGCGACCGCCTCCTACGCCGGGGAGTCCGACGATGCGTGGGAAGCGATCGACGGCCAGGACTTCCACCTGGACGTGCCCGGCACCCGGTGGACGAACCACGGCAGCCCGAACCGGACCGACCACCTGCAGATCGACTCGGCCGAGCCGATCGACGTCTCGGACGTGCGGATCTCCTTCTACGACGACGGGAACGGCGTGCGCACTCCGGACTCGTACCGGCTCCAGTACCGCCGGGACGACGAGTGGGTGGACCTGCCGACGAGCCCACCCCGGCCCGGCGAACCGAGCCGGGTGGTCCTGGACCAGCCGGTGCGCACCGACGCCCTGCGCGTCACGCCGCTGCGCGAGGACGGCGGCGCCGTCGGCATCACCGCGCTCCAGTCCTGGCGCCCAGCGAGATGACCGACGCACTGCACCACCGCCGGGACCAGGGCACTGATTCCGTTGCCCGGCAAGGAGCTCTTGGCCGGTTCCCTCGATGACGAACTAGCCGAGCAGCGACCACGCACGAACACCGAGCAACGGGAAGCTCTTCTTTGGTCGTTGTCCTGTCAGCGGCGAAGTCGCTGTCAGTCCAACCCACACACCCCCACACA